>JAUWXE010000002.1 GCA_030616535.1 Candidatus Aerophobota bacterium | reverse complement strand
ATTTATCAGGAAAGAAATCAAATACACATTCTTGATCTCAGCATAACAGTAAAAAAAATAGAAAAGGCTTGTGAGTTTGTCAGAGGTCTAGCAGCGGAAGAAGGAACTGCGTTATTCGTGGGGACTAAACAGCAAGCGAAAAAGTGTATTGAGGAAGAAGCAAAAAGATGTGGAGCTTATTACATTAACAGTCGTTGGTTAGGAGGGTTTTTAACTAACTTTTCCACCGTAAAGAAGAGAATAAATAGACTCCGTGATTTAGAAAAACAGGAAGAAGCGAGTGAATGGGGAGTTCTCTCCAAGAAGGAGGAGATGAGTTTTCGTCGGGAGACAGAAAAACTTAGACGAAATCTAGCCGGTGTCAAGAACATGACCACCCTTCCTCAAGCTATTTTCGTAACCGATCTTAAGGTGGAAGAAATAGCTGTTAAGGAGGCAGGGAGACTGGCCATTCCGATTGTGGCTATGGTGGATTCTAATGGTGATCCTAGTCTTGTGGATTATCCTATTCCGGCTAATGATGATGCCATAAAAAGCATTAGACTGATTACTTCTAAAATAGCTGATGCTATTTTAGAAGGAAAAATGCTTTGGGAAAAGAAACAAAAAGTATTGGGGAAAGAGGCCGAAGAGGTAAAAGAGAAAAAAATAGAAGAAAAAGAAGAGGAGATCGCCAGGGAAGAATTAAAAGTGAGGGGATCTGAGGAAATAAAGACAGAACAGGAAAAGGTTGCCGTAAAGGAAAAAGGAGAAGAGAAGTTAGAGTCAGCTATAGAACCCTTGCCGCAAGAGGAGAAGATGGAGACCGAGGCGGAAGATGAGCCGCAACAGATAAAAAAAGATGCAGAGAAAAAGCCTAAAGAAAGCGAGAAGCAGGATTTTGGGAAGACAGCCGAGGCAGAAAAAATAAAAGAGAAGAGAGTGCAGAAAAAGATAAAAAAAGCAGAATCGGAAAAGGAGACTTAAGAGAATCTTTAAAAAGGTGAGAAATGATGGAAGTTTCACTTGATAAAGTAAGGAGGTTAAGAGGGGAAACCTTAGCCGGAATCTTGGATTGCAAGAAGGCTCTGGTAGAGACAAAAGGTAATCTCGAAGAGGCAAAGAGAATTTTAAGGAGAAAGGGGATTGAGATTGCCCGGAGAAAAAGTGGTGAAAAAACCGCTCAGGGCATCATTGCCTCTTATATTCATCATAATGGAAGGGTGGGGACACTGGTAGAGATTCATTGTCAATCTGACTTTGTAACAAAAAATTCCGAATTTCAAGAATTCGCCAAGAGTGTTGCTATGCATATCGCCGCCTTTGATCCTCAATGGATATCTGCGGAAGAAATCCCGGCAAAGGTGCTTGAAGAAGAAAAGGCTATTCTGAAAGTCCAGGCTGAAAAGGAAGGTAAACCTAGCAAAATTATTGAGAAAATTGTAGGAGGAAGGATGAAGAAGTTTTATTCAGAGGTCTGCCTTTTAGAACAGCCCTTTTTTAAGGATGAGAAAAAAACAGTACGGCAACATCTTGAGGAGGTCATTGCCAAAATAGGCGAAAACGTAAAAATTCACCGTTTTGTGAGATACCAGCTAAGAGAAGGTTAAAATAATTAATGGGCCAATCAGAAATTAGATGGAAAAGGGTTCTTCTGAAGATAGGAGGGGAAAGTCTTGCTAATGAAAAGGGTTACGGGATTTCATCTTCTCGCGTTCACCTGATTTCTCGAGAGATAAAAGAAATTAAAAAATTGGGAGTGGGAATGGGGATAATGGTAGGAGGAGGTAATATCTTCCGAGGTGAGGTAGCCAGCAGAGAAGGGATTGACAGAGCTACTGCTGATTATATGGGAATGTTAGCTACCATCCTTAATGCTTTAGCTCTTCAGGACACTCTGGAGAGGATGGGGGTAGTTACTAGAGTGCAGACAGCTATTGAGATGCAAGAGATAGCCGAACCTTATATACGAAGAAGAGCTCTGCGTCATCTGGAAAAGGGAAGAGTTGTTATCTTCGCCGGGGGTACAGGAAATCCTTATTTTACTACCGACACAGCAGCCGCCCTGCGCGCCCTAGAAATAGAAGCAGAAGTCATTTTAAAAGCTACTAAGGTAGACGGGATCTATTCTTCCGATCCCCTTAAGAATAAAGAAGCAAAAAAATTTGATAAAATAGACTATGTTGAGGTAATTAATCGGCGATTAGAGGTCATGGATGCAACGGCAATCTCACTCTGTATGGATAACCGGCTTCCTATCAGTGTCTTTAATCTTCACCAAACGGGGAATATCAAAAGGATACTCTTAGGAGAAAAAGTAGGCACAATTGTCACTGGATAAAATATCTTGAGGCGGAGGAAGCAATGTTAAAGGAAATCTACCAGGAAAGCAAGAAAAGAATGGAGGAGTCTATTCGCAGTCTCTCCGAAAGATATGCTCGAATGCGAGGAGGAAGAGCCCGGGCGGATTTAGTCAGTGGGATAAAAGTCGATTGCTATGGCTCAAGGATGAACCTTGAGCAAATCTCCAATATTTCGATTCCTGAGCCTCGTCTTATAGCTATCGAACCATGGGACAAATCCGTTCTGGCAAATATAGAAAAAGCGATCTTAGCCTCTGATTTAGGTATAAATCCTACCAATGATGGGATCATGATTAGATTAGCTATTCCCCCTTTGACTGAGGAAAGGCGGGAAAGACTAGCCAAGATGATTAAGCAGTGGGCAGAAGAGACGAGAGTGAGTGTTAGAAATGTACGCCGAGAGGCAAGAGGAAAAATAAGCGACCTGGAAAAGAACAAAGAAATTTCTGAAGATGAGAAAAAAAGAGCCGAAAAGGATATTCAGATACTCACCGATGATTTCATAAAAGAGATTGATGAGATTCAAGAAAAGAAGGTAAAGGAGATATCTCAAGTTTAATACTGCCAGGCAATTGTTTTCCTACCGAGCGAAGCTGCAAGGGAAATGAGGAAGGTATCTCTAGGCTTTACTCAATTCTTTCTTTAAAAAATCGATCATCTTCACTGGTGTAGGGTCAACTTCCTCAGCTATAGCTAAATAAAAACTCACCCAGTCTCCTATGTATATTGCCGATAGAACTCTGATTAACTTATCTTTCCCTTCTGTCCAGATTTCAGACCATTTTACTTTTCGCTTTTTTATTATGGATTGAGTAATTTCAATCCTTTTTTTAATTTTTTCTGCCTCGCCATGATCTCGAATAAAAATAGGGTAAAATCTTTTTAAATCTATCTTTCCTTCCTCTCCCCATCCCACAATCTCATTATGGTTAAGTTCGGGGAAAACGTTCCAGAAGGCCAGGATTTTACTATTTTCGTTAAACTGGGTCTTTAACCTGTGGGCAACCACATCTGTATTTCCTTCTACGCCGTACACGAGGGGAATCTTGCCGAGAAGCTCTTGTGCAAGGGATTTAGCCGGATTTTTACTCAATGGGACTTCCGGATGACATCTCTTCCTGACTTCACCTAAAACTTGAAGTAATTCCTCGTAATTTTGAGGTTCTACCCATTTTAGTCTCTCTAGGATTCTGAGCAGGGGAATAGATAGATAACCAATGGTTGTGCGAGGAGGCATCCCGGAAGGAACAATCAGACATGGCACTTCATCCTGTTTACTTAAATCTTTTAACTCACCCCCACTACAAATGGAAATAAGAAAAGACCTCCTTTTCTTACACTCCTCATAAGCCGAAAGAGTTTCCTCGGTGCTTCCTGAATAACTCACAATGAAGGCCAACGTCTCTTCATCTACCAGTCGAGGCAAGCCATAGTTTCGGTTGATCAAAATTGGTATTTTCAATTTTTGGAAAAGGAGCGTCTTTAATATATCACCTCCTATAGCTGATCCACCCAGCCCACATACTACAGTCTTGTTTAATTGGCGTGAAGTTTGAGGAGAAAGGGGTAAAGCATCTGCCAGCATAATTGCCTGCCGACACTGAAGGGGGAAATCAAATAAGAGTTTCCACATTTTGCTTCTATCAATTTTTTCTAGCCTTTCCAGATCATCCCACATTTTAGCTTCCTTTTAAGATTCTTTTAATTTTCTTTGATAGCTTCCTCTGGGCAAATCTTCTGGCTTCGTAGGAAGTGCTGAGTTTCAACAGCTCCGAGGCCACCTTTTGCGTCTCCTTCCAGGTCACCCCCCGAATGATTTTTTTTATCTCTAAAAGAGAAGTCGGGGCTACACTAAACTCATCTACTTCCAATCCCAGAAGAATCAAGACAAATAGCGGATCACTGGCCATCTCTCCGCAGGCTCCCACCCAAATGCCTTCACGATGAGCGCATTTTATTATATTATCGATCAATCTCAAGATAGTTGGGTGCAGAGGCTGGTAAAGATAGGCTACCTTCTCATTTACCCGGTCCACTGCCAGGCTGTATTGTATTAAATCATTCGTCCCCAGGCTAAAGAAATCAACTTCTTTAGCCAGAAGATCAGCTATTATAGCGGCCGAAGGGACTTCGATCATTGCTCCTACCTCGATATTCTCCGAAAAAGCCATTCCCTCTTTTTTTAGTTCTATTTTCACTTCGGACAGGATTGTCCTGGTCTTCCTGATCTCTTCCACTCCTGAGATCATGGGATACATAATTTTTACCTTGCCAAAACTACCCGCTCTCAAGATAGCCCTCAGCTGAACTTTAAAGATATCTACTTTTTCTAAACATAGTCTTATGGCCCTCCAGCCCATAAAAGGGTTTATTTCAGAAGGAACAGGAAAATGAGAGAGAAATTTATCTCCTCCCAAATCTAATGTTCTAATAATCACGGTATTAGGAGCTGCCTTCTCAGCTACTGTTTTATAAACCTGCATCTGTTCAGCCTCACTGGGCAAAGTTTCTCTATTCATATAGAGAAACTCGGTTCTGTATAATCCTACCCCTTCTGCTCCATCCTTTAAGGCAGCATCTATCTCTTCCGGGCCGGCGATATTAACCGCTAATTCTACTTCTCGTCCATCGAGGGTCTGAGGAGGTAAAGATCTCAAAGGCTCCAGTTTTCTTTGGTAAGAGGAAAACTCTTTCTGACTTCTTTTATATCGTTCTATTTGCTTAGAAGTAGGATTAACAATTACCTTTCCTTCATTTCCATCTAGGATAATTACCGAGCCTGGTTTAACTTTCTGGGTTATGTCTCTCAATCCTACTACGGCAGGAATCTTCAATGCACGAGCCATAATAGCAGTATGAGACGTTCTTCCCCCAATATTGGTGGCAAAACCCAATATTTTATCTTTCTGCATAGTCGCAGTGTCTGAGGGAGCAAGATCGTAGGCCACCAATATTATTTTTTCCTTTAGATGAGAGAGACTCAAAGTCGGTCTCTTTAGAAGGTTAGCCAGGATTCGCTCGCCTATATCTTCTACATCTCTGAATCTTTCCTGAACAAACCCAGCCTGAGCAGAGACAAACTTTGCCGGGAAAGCTTTGAGAGTATTTCTAAGAGATGCCTCGGTGTTCAGTCTTTGCTTTCTTATTCTATCTATGGTAGCCTCGATAAGAAGCGGATCTTCCAATATTAACAGATGAGCCTGAAAAATATATGATTCCTTTTCTCCTATGGTCTTCTTTACTCTTCTTTTTATCTCCTCCAATTCCCTTTTTGATTCTTCCACCGCTTCTCTAAATCTTTTTATTTCAGTCTCTACTTCTTTTTCTTTGATTTCATATTCAAGTATGCAAACATTCTCCTTCTCCAGGATGTATGCTTTTCCTATAGCAAATCCGGGAGAAGCAGCTATTCCTTTAGGCATAAGCCTCCTCCCTGGCTTGATAGAATTTTAAGGCCTCACCGGCAAGATAAACCGAGCCGGTAACACAGATTAAATCCTCAGAGGTAGCTATGGAGCGAGCATAGTCCATGGCGTCTTGCACTTTTTGCTTAATTATTATCTCTCCCCAGCAGAATTTACTAATTCTTCTTTTTATGGAGACTGGTTCAAGAGCTCGGGGACTGTTTATCCCGGTAAGAATAATTCTCGTCCTCTCTCCACAGAGAGATCTTCCTATCCCCTCCACATCTTTGTTCTTAAGGATACCAACGATGAAGATAATCCTTTTTTTAGGGAAGACTTCACCTAGACATTTTGCCAGTGCTTCCGCTGAAGCCTGATTGTGAGCGCAGTCCACGATAAAAAGCGGTGAGGTTGAGAGGACTTGAATTCTGGCTGGCCATTTTACTTTTCTTAATCCTGCAGCAACAGCCTCTCTTCGAATGAAGATTCCATACTCCTTAAGTAAAGCTATTACCCCTATAGCTGTAGCTGCGTTTATGGCCTGATGCTCACCCAGAAGGGGAAGAAATAAGTGCCAATGATTTCCTCCCGCGACTCTTACTTGTATCGTCTGGCCTCTGGGGCTCACTTTTATTCTTTCAAACGAAATCTCCTTTCCTACTTGATACATGGTAGCTTTCTTTTCTTTACAAACCTCTTCAATTAGCTTCAGCACTTCTCTAGTCTGGGGAGAGATGACAACTTTTGATTTTTCCTTAATGATGCCAGTTTTTTCTCTAGCTATAGAAATCAAGTCTTTTCCCAGCTCTCTGGTATGATCCAAGCTTATCTGTGTAATAACCGCCACTAGAGAATTAGCCACATTAGTAGCATCTAGTCTTCCTCCTAATCCCACCTCGAGAACAGTGAGGTCTACTTTTTTATAAAAAAAATAAAGAAGAGCAACTGCAGTATAGATCTCGAAAAAAGTCGGAGGCGAAGAAAAGGAAAAGATTTCTAGCTTTGATCTTATCTTAGAGACAAAAAGAGCAAACTCTTTTTTTTCAATTAATTGGTTGCCTATTCTTATCCTTTCCCGTGGATTAACCAGGTGAGGAGAGGTGAATAACCCGACCTTGAAACCCCCCTCCTTCAAGATGGAACTGACCATAGCAGCGGTAGAGCCTTTACCCTTTGTGCCGGCGATATGAATGATTTTTAAATGCTGATGAGGATTTCCTACTAGTTTTAAAATGTATCTTGTTCTCTCGAGATTTAAGAACTTTTTATGATAGGGAAAATTTTCCTCCCTCTCATAATTAATCAAAGAATCTAGATATGCTAATGCTCCTCTGTAGGAGAGCATGGAATCTTTATTTCAAATCCTCATAAATGGGAAATTGCTGACAGAGACCTCTTGCCCCGCTTCTGATTTTTTTTCTCAAGGTTCTGTCCTCTGGACTCGATAGTATTTTATTTATCCATCTTCCAATTAGTTGCATCTCAGGTTCTCTCATCCTTCTGGTAGTAAGAGCAGGGGTCCCCGGTCTTATCCCCGAGGTTATAGAAGACGGTTGGAGATCAAAAGGGATGCTATTCTTGTTAACCACTATGTCTGCTTCTTCCAGAATAGTGGCCGCTTTATCACCTGTTAGCCCTTTTTTTGACAGATCAACCAGTATAAGATGGGTATCGGTGCCACCGGAGACCAGTCTTAGCTCATCTTCCCTTAAGGTCTCAGCTAATGCCTTGGCGTTGGAGACAATCTGACGCTGATATTCCTTAAATTCAGGTTTTTCCGCTTCCTTAAAACATACCGCTTTTGCGGCTATGGTATGCATGAATGGTCCCCCTTGAGTACCAGGAAAAATAGCTCTATCTATCCGAGAGGCAAGGTCTTGGCGACAGATGATCGCTCCTCCGCGGGGACCCCGCAGAGTTTTGTGGGTAGTGGTAGTGACAACATCAGCATAAGGAACAGGATCCGGGTGTAGACCAGCCACAATCAAGCCTATTATGTGAGCTACATCAGCCATAAGATAGGCTCCTACCTCATCGGCAATTCTCCTCCAGTGAGAGTAATCTATAGCCCGCGGATAAGCGCTAGCTCCCACTATTATCAATTGAGGGCGGCAATTTTCAGCTATAGCCTGAATTTCTTCATAATTAAAGGTCTCCGATTCTCTATCCACTCCGTAGCTGACGATCTGATAATGAGTATGAGGTAAAGTTGCCCTATTTCCATGAGAAAGATGCCCTCCGTGAGACAAATCTAGGGATAAAATGGTATCTCCTGGTTTAAGCAAAGCCTGATAGACAGCTATATTAGCCTGTGTTCCTGAATGAGCCTGTACATTCACATGCTCAGTTTTAAAGATTTTTTTTGCCCGGGAAATGGCTAGCTCCTCAATCTCATCTATAAATTTACAGCCCTGATAATGTCGTCTGCCGGGATATCCTTCAGCATATTTATCAATCAAAACCGAACCTTCCGCTTCTAAGACTGCCTTACTAGGATAATTTTCTGAAGGAATAAGAGTTAAACTGTTTTGCTGACGCTGAAGTTCCTGCTTAAGAATCTCATTAACCTCAGGGTCAATTTGAGCCAATGAAACAGGCATGGAGCTCTCCTTTAATGTTTGAAATGTCTCATCCCGGTGAACATCATAGCCATTCTATATCTATCGGCAGCTGCGATTATCTCTTGGTCCCGCAAGGAACCACCTGGTTGAATTAAGGCAGTTATGCCCGACTTTCCTGCCTCCTCTACTGCATCAGGAAAAGGAAAAAAGGCATCTGAGGCTAAGCATGCACCCCTAGCTCTGTCACCAGCTTTTCCAATGGCAAGTCTGGAGGAATCTACCCGACTCATCTGTCCTGCTCCCACTCCAACCACTGTTTTATCTTTGGATAGAACGATGGCATTAGATTTCACGTGTTTACAGACTGTCCAGGCAAATAAAAGTTCATCCTCTTCCTTTTGAGTGGGAATTCTTTTAGTAACTGTTCTTAGACTGGCAGGAATGTAGGTTTCTTCATCCCTTTCCTGAAAAAGAATTCCACCGCGTATTCCTTTTATCTCCCAGTCGCTCTTTCCTCTGGCTAAATTTCCATTGGTTTTTAGAATACGCAGGTTCTTTCCCCATTTTTGCCCGGTTTTCAGGATTTCCAGAGCCTGGTCCTCATACTCAGGGGCAATTATGGCTTCAATGAATTTATCGGGTGAAGCTATTTCCTCGGCAGTGGGAGAATCCACTGTTCTGTTTAATCCAATTATGCCTCCGAAGGCTGATACAGAATCTCCACTGTAGGCTTTTTTAAAAGCTTCTTGAAGGTGAGAAGCGCAGCCTGCACCACAGGGATTGGTATGTTTTATTACCACGGCTGCCGGTTCTCTAAATTCTGATACCATGGCTAAGGCGGCATCTAGATCTAAAAGATTATTAAAGGACAAGTCTTTCCCCCAGAGTTTTTCAGTAGAGGAAAGACCTGGCCGGGTCTCTATCCATTCTCTGTAAAAAGCAGCCTCCTGGTGGGGATTTTCCCCATACCTCAGATTTTTTTGTTTCTTAAAGCTCAAATTTATTATATCAGGGAATTTTTGTCCGGTTTCTTTTTCCAGGTAATGTGCAATAAGGGCATCGTATGCACTGGTCTCCTGAAAGACCCTCATAGCTAAATTAAGACAGGTGACCTCGCTGAGAGAGCATCTATTTTCTTTTAACTCATTGAGGATCTGGGGGTACTGATCAGGGCTGGTAACTGCTGCTACATAAGGGAAATTCTTAGCTGCCGCCCGAAGCATAGTTGGTCCTCCAATGTCAATGTTTTCTCTAGCCTCTTTTAGACTCACCTCTTTCTGGACAACCTCCTGGAAAGGATAGAGGTTTACCACCACCATGTCGATAAGTTCAATACCATATTGCTTTACTTCTCTCATCTGATCAGGGTCATCTCTTACAGCTAAAAGAGCTGCATGAAGCCTGGGATGCAAGGTTTTTACTCTTCCACCAAGCATAGCCGGACTATGGGTATACCTTGACACTTCCCTCACCCGTATTCCCGCTTCTCTAAGAGCTCGTGCTGTACCTCCGGTGGAAAGAATCTCTATTCCTAATTTGGTCAATCCTTCAGCAAAATCGACTATTCCTTCCTTGTGGAAGACGCTGATAAGAGCTCTTTTGATCTCAGGCATTTACCTTTCTCGAAAATTCCGATGATTCAATATAGCAAAATATTTTACTCCGTCAAGGATAGTCAGTTGACTGATTAAATTTCTTTTGCTATAGTGTTTGCGAATCAGTAATCGAGGCCGAAAGTGCGTTTGTATAAAACTGAGGTGATTGTGCTTAGAGATTATGATCTAGGAGACCAAGATAAAATAGTTATTTTTTATTCACGAAGATATGGAAAGATAAAAGTGATAGCAAAGGGGGCTAGAAGAATAAAAAGTAGATTCGCTGCCCTGGTTCAGCCTCCTTCTTATGACAGTGTGGTGATTCACAAAGCTACGAGAAGCGGTCTGGATACCTTAAGTGAGTGTAAGATTAACTACCCTTTTATAGGGATCAGAAAGA
Organism: Candidatus Aerophobota bacterium; assembly: GCA_030616535.1. GTDB lineage: Bacteria > Aerophobota > Aerophobia > Aerophobales > AE-B3A > AE-B3B. The sequence continues at coordinate 29,637 of JAUWXE010000002.1, read as the reverse complement.
ATCTACTTAGATTCGCCTATAGCTGTTATCTGGCCGAGTTGATTGACAAATTTTTGGAAGAAGAACAACCAAATTCTCATCTTTTTGAACTTCTGGTAAAGACCCTTTTTTGCTTAGAAAGAATTCGTAAACAAAACTTAACTCTTTTGATGCGGAGTTTTGAGATAAAACTCTTAAAGATTTTGGGCTACGGACTATGCTTAAGTAGATGCATAAATTGTGGAAAAGAAAGAGGAAAGATTCAATTTCTCTTTATTAGCATAAAGTTAGGCGGACTTCTTTGCGGTGATTGCCAAAAGGAAGATAAGAACAGGCTAGAGGTTTCAAAGAAGACCGTTCTTTTGATGGATTATCTTCTTTGTTCAAGCCTGAAGAAGACAGTTCAACAAAGTTTTGATAAGGCCATAGAAATCGAACTGGAGGCTATTCTAAAAAAGTATCTTTCTTATCAATTATCGAGAGAGATAATTACTTCTCGCTTTATTTGTACCTCTGAGAAGTTGGAATTGAAGCACCCAATAATATAGGGAGGATTTAGTGGAAAACCGTGCTAAGGAGACAATTCACGCAGAAGAACAAGTTTCATCCTTAAGCACAATTGAAAGTTATTTGGAAGGTATAGGGAAGACTCCTTTGCTTACCAAGGAGGAAGAAAGGAAGCTTGCTAAGAGAATAAAAGAAGGAAAGCAAAAACTAATCCAACTTATGACAGAAGCAGCCGACATCATTAATAAGAACCGAGAGCTTCTCAGCCTATTTCAAAAGGGAGGAAGGCTGTTAAAAAATTTTGGTGATCCTGATCGTAATCCAGATAAGGTCAGGGAGATGGTTGATTTCTTAGAACACCAACTCTCGAAAATAGACAGAATAGAGTCTGACCAGGATAAAAAGAAGATAAGACAGATCTTAAAAGAGGCGGTGAAAGTAAAATCAGCGTGTGAAGCTGACAGAAAGAAGATGATGGAAGCTAATCTTCGTCTGGTGGTAAGCTTTGCTAAAAAGTACACTGGCAGAGGAGTTTCTCTTTCAGACCTCATCCAGGAAGGGAATATCGGCCTTTCTCGGGCTGTGGATAAGTTTGACTATAAATGTGGCAAGCGTTTTAGCACCTATGCCAGTTGGTGGATACGCCAGGCTTTATCCAGGACTATTGCTGATCAGTCAAGAACCATACGTCTTCCGGTTCACATAGCTCATTTGTTAAGAAAGTTGAGCAGGGTATCCAGACAACTAGAACAGAAACTAAAAAGAGAACCTACTCCCGAGGAAATTGCTGAACAGGTAGATTTTCCCCCGGAGAAGATCAGGCAAACACTGGGAATAAGCCAGACCACCGTCTCAATTGATAAACCGATAGGAGAGGAAAAAGACAGTTCAATAATCGAGTTTATTTCTAACACTAATATACCTCCACCTATTTATAAGCTTGCCGTAGATATGCTCAAAGAGGAAGTAAGAAAACTACTAGAAAAGGTAGTAAAAGACCGACGTGAATTGGGAATATTAAAGTTGAGATTTGACCTGGAAGAGAAAGGCGATTATTCCTTAAGAGAGGTTGGGAAGAAATACGGAGTCAGCAGGGAGAGGATCAGACAGATTCAGGAAAGAGCTTTAAAAAGATTAAGAGCTCCGGCGGAAGAAAGAGGATTGAGAGGTTATCTAGAACTATTGGATAGCCTAAGGGCAGAGATGCAGGAGAGCTACACCGAATAAATGAGGAGGATGCTTGGCTAACCCCTCAGCCGGAATAATTGGTCTACCTAACGTTGGTAAATCAACCCTTTTTAACGCTCTTACACAAGCAGGGGTGCAGGTGGCAAAGTTTCCTTTCTCCACCGTATCTCCTAATGTAGGAATGGCATTGGTTCCTGATCCACGACTGGAGAGACTGGCCGAATTGATAAATCCCGAGATTGCCACGCCAGCCTCAGTGGAGTTTATAGATGTAGCTGGTCTGGTTAGAGGCGCCCATCAAGGTGAGGGCCTAGGAAATGAGTTTTTATCCAGAATAAGGTCGGTTGATCTTTTAGTTGAGGTATTGAGGTGTTTTGAAGGGAAAGGGATTGCCCATCCCGAGGGAAGCATAGATCCGATAAGAGATGCCGAGATAATTGAGTTAGAATTGCTTCTCTCTGACTTGAAAGTTGTGCAGCGGTGGTTGACAAAGCTGGATAAACTGGTAAAATCGGGAGCCAAAGGAAGTCAAGAAAGATTTGATCTTTTACAAAAGGTTAAAACAAACCTTGAAAAAGGGAATTTTCTGAGAAAGATTTGCACAGAAAAAGAGAAGGAAGGGCTTGTCGAAGAAGGTCTTTTGACTCTTAAGCCCTTACTTTACGTTGCCAACATAGATGAAAATGACCTAACTTCTCCGTCCTTTTTACTTAAGAGTTTGAGAGAATACACCTCCCAGAGGGGAGGAGGGTTGATAGAAATGTGTGCTCAATGGGAGGCAGAATTGGCAGAAGTATCTGCGCAAGAGAAGGCAGAATTCCTTGAAGAGTTAAAGATAGAAGAAGGACTTAACAAATTGATAAGAGAGGTGTACCAACAGCTAAACTTAATTACCTTTTTCACCATCAGCGGGAAGGGAAGTGAGGGCCTGGTCGGTGAAAGAAAGAGCCACCGCTCCTCAAGCAGCAGGTAGAGTCCATTCGGATATGCAAAAGGGCTTTGTAAGAGCAGAGGTAGTCTCAGCATCAGACCTTCTTGAGGTCGGATCAATGAAACGGGCCAAAGAGGAAGGAAAGGTTAAAATAGAGGGAAAGGATTATCTGGTAAAAGACGGAGATGTGATACATTTTAGGTTTACTAGTTAGTCGGAGGGAAGGCCTCAAAATGGCATGGTATCAAGCAAGTTGTGTTCTTAAAACTGGGTTAAATGAAGAAGAAAGAGCCACGCTTTTAGATGGACTTAAAGACATTGTTAGCCACGATAAAGGTGAGGTAGAAAATATATCGCAAATAGGGGTGAGGAAGTTTGCCTATGAGGTGGGAAAAGAAAAGGAGGGCTTTTTTATCACGGTTAATTTCCAAATAAATTCTTCAGAAGTGAATCGAGTTCGAGAGTTTCTTAAAACCAAAGAAGGGATAGTGAGATCGATGATAATAAGGAGAAAAGCTCCTCCGGAGAAAAAAAAGGAGGAAGGAGAAAAAAATGGCCAGTTTGAACCGCGTGATCTTAATAGGAAACCTCACCCGTGATCCTGAACTTCGCTACACTCCTGATGGAACTCCTGTAGCCAGCTTTACCATCGCCGTTAATCGTCCTTTTACCACTCGGCAAGGAGAAAGAGAAGCTGATTTTATACCTGTTGTAGTATGGCGGAAGCGAGCAGAGACTTGCTCCGAATATCTGGCTAAGGGAAGTCAGGTGGCCGTGGACGGGAGACTCCAGATCCGTAATTATGAAGACAAGGACGGTATTAAAAGACGAGTAGCAGAAGTGGTTGCCTGGAGAGTCGAATTTCTGCAAAGACTAAAGAAACAACCTCCACCGGAAGTTCCGGAAGAAGCAGTAGAAAACCAGATAGACAGAATTCCTCTTTCCGAGGAGAAGGGAGAAAGCCTTGAGAGCTAGACCTCTACTCAAAAGAAGAAAGGTTTGTAGTTTTTGCCGATCAGGAGGTGATTCTCTAGACCATTTGGATATAAAAGCTCTCGGATATTATATCGATAGTCGAGCTCGAATAAAAAGCAGAAGACGCAGCGGTGTCTGTGCTAAGCATCAACGAAAGTTATCCAAAGCAATTAAAAGAGCTAGAGAGATGGCACTTTTACCTTATAAATAAGAAATGTCTCGGGACTCTTTCTCTCTGTCGCTGTCTTCGTCAGGTTGCCCTGTGCTCAGTGTCTTTCCAACGTTACCGCTAAGTTCTACGGATGCCTTTATACGGTAACTCGTATGGGCGACATATAAGTCTAGAATCGAAAACATCCCGGCCGAGCAGAGAAAGTACGGACCTGATTATTTTCTCTTGTAAACTCAATAAACCCAATAAACTCAATGAACTCATTGCGGCTGCCTTATGGAAAACACCTCGCCGGGCAGCAAAAGTATCTGCAGACCGATCCCTTGATACGCGTATAAATCTTCTAAATATTAATATTTTCCTGAGTAATTGAGTGTAGGCTTTGCGAGAGGGTAGGGTATGAAGATTATATTGATGGAAAACATGGACAATCTAGGGCAGAAGGATGAGATAGTGGAGGTAACTGATGGCTATGCGCGTAATTTCCTTATTCCCAAGAGTTTGGCTTTGAGAGCAACTCCCGGCAATGTTAAGCAATGGAAGGAGAAAAAAAGGCTCATCCAACAGAAGAAAGAGAGGGGAAAGTTCAAGGCGCTTAGAATAGCAGAAAAACTACGAGGGGCAAGACTAATACTGGAAAGGGAGATAGGGGAGGAAGGGAAGTTATTCGGGGTGGTTACCTCGCAGGATATTGTTCAGGAGATTGAAAAGAGATTTAATCTAGAGATAGATCACAGAAAGGTTAATTTAGATGAGCCTATTCGAGTCATTGGAATTCGGAAGGTTTCTCTTAAATTACATCCTGAGGTGGAGATTGACCTGGAGGTGGAGGTGAAAAAATCCACCTAGTGCTAATTCGGGTAGATTAGTGTTGATGTAAAAACGAGAAAACAAAATGGATAACAAGCAAAATAAAATTTATATAATTGATGTTACTAACCGAGATGGAGTTCAAACGTCCAGATTGGGATTAGCCAAATTGGAAAAGACTCTCATTAACTTTTATCTGAATGATATGGGGATTTATCAGTCAGAATTTGGTTTTCCCTTTACCAATCATGAAATAAGTTACCTTAAGGCTAATCTTGAACTCTCCAAAATGGAAGTACTTCATCCGATAATCTTGAGTGGCTGGTGTAGAGCAGTCAAAGACGATGTCAAGAGAGCTCTGGCTATAGGGGTTGAGTATCTTAACATATCTATATCTACTTCCCGACAGATGGTTAACGGAAAATTTGAAGGTAGAGTGGTTAGGGACTCTGAGGAGAATCCCCGTAAACCCAGTATAATAGGAATGATGACAGAGACTCTTGAGGAGGCCAGGAAGGGGGGAGTAAAGGTAGTAGGAGTGAATGCTGAGGATGCCTCTCGCACAGATGAGGATTTTTTGTTAAAATTCAGCCAGGTAGCTAAGGAACATGGTGCTGACAGGATAAGATATTGTGACACCCTGGGCTACGATGATCCTCTTACCATCTATGCTCGAGTAAAAAATCTAGCGGAAGAAATCCGACTACCCATCGAAATACACTGCCACAATGATCTGGGACTGGCGGTGGCTTGTTCAGTGGCTGGAGCCAAAGGAGCTATAGATGCCGGAGTAGATGCTTATATCAATACCTCTATTAATGGAATGGGGGAAAGAGCAGGCAATGCAGATTTGATATCGGTAATATTGGCTTTAAGGAAGTCCAGTGGTCTAAAAGACCCGAATCTTCTGGATGAAAGAGTAGATCTTTCTAAGGCCTGGAAAATCGCTAAATACGCTTCTTATGCCTTTGGTGTTCCCATCCCGGTGAACCAGGTAGGAGTGGGAGGAAATGCCTTTGCTCATGAATCGGGAATTCACGCTGATGGAGCTTTAAAGGATAGACGTAACTATGAACTTTATGATTTCGAAGAATTGGGAAGGGGAGAACCCGAGATAATAGAAACAGGAAGAAAGATAACCACGGGAGAATATGGGGGCATTAAAGGATTTAGGAATGTCTATGAGAAGCTGGAGATTAAATTTAAGGATGAGAAAGAGGCTTATAAAATCTTAGAGTTAGCCCGCTACGCTAACGTACACACTCAAAAGCCCCTTACCGAGGATGAACTTTGTTTCATTGCCCGCTATCCTGAACAAGCCAAGCAAATTCTAACTGTTAGTCCTCCCAATCTAGATTAGTTAGACTCTGCTAAAAACCGCCTTCCTACCTCCCACACGTTGCCTGCTCCGATGGTCAGTATTAAATCATTCTTTCTGGATTCTTTTCTTAAAAAATCCAGGATTTGTTCTGAGGCTGAAAAATAATAAGTGGGCTTTGAGCGATGTTCTTTAACCTCATCGAATAATAATCTCCCGCTCACCTCTGATATAGGACTTTCCCCGGCAGGATAAATTTTGGTTAAGAGGAGAATATCCGCATCATTAAAACAGCCAGCGAATTTAGAGAGAAGCAGTTTCGTTCGACTGTAACGATGAGGCTGGAAGACCACAATCATTCGTGGTTTTATTCTCTTGGCAGCCTTTAAAACTTCCTCGATCTCGGTGGGATGGTGGGCGTAGTCATCAATTACCAAGGCCCCACAACTCGTTTGTCCTATTTGTTCAAATCTTCTCTTTATCCCTTGAAAGGAAGAAAGACTTATTTTAATCTGATCCCATCCTATTCCCATACTCCTACTTACCGTGATAGCTGCTAAAGAGTTATATACATTGTACAGACCTGGTAGAGGGACCATAATACTCTCCAATTCTTTTCCTCTATATCTAACCTCGTAAGATGAGGTAAACTCTTCTAATCTAACTTTATTAGCTACCACATCAGCTTCTGAATCTATCCCGTAACTGATCAGTCTTTGAGAATAATGTAAAGAGATTCTTCTTAAAGCTTTTTTTAGCCAAAGATCGTCTTTGTTCACGATTAAAGTACCTCCAGCTTTAAGGTTATGAGTAAATTGAATAAATGCCTCAATGAGCTTATTTTTGGAGCCATAATAATCCAGGTGATCATCTTCCAAACTGGTAAGGACGCAGATTTTGGGAAGGAGATACAAAAAGGAACCATCAGACTCATCACTTTCTACTACCACGTATCTATCCCCTCCTAATTGACTGTTACTACCAATCTCATTCAGCTCTCCTCCAATGAACATAGTAGGATTTTTACCTGCCCGATGAAGAATGGAGGAGATAAGGGAAGTAGCGGTGGTTTTTCCATGAGTTCCGGCGACGACAATGCTTTCTTTGTCTCGAATGAGATATCCTAGAAGTTTTCCTCTGGAGATAGCTGGGATTTTTTTTCTTTTCGCCTCCAGAAGTTCGGAGTTATGGGCAGGGATGATGGAGGAGAATACCACCAGGTCGACTCCCTTAAGATGAGAAGAATCATGGTTTTGGTAAATGGTGGCTCCCTTGGCCTCTAGCCCCTGGGTTAGATTGTTTTTTCTCTTGTCCGAACCGCTTATCAAATAGCCCATTTGCAACAATACTTGAGCCAGCCCACTCATGCCTATTCCCCCAATCCCTATGAAGTGAATAGATCGAACTCCTTTTAACATTGAGTTGAGCTCAAGAAAACTGAAGGACATTTTTTTCTGCACCTCATTTTTATTGGTTAACCAAGCTGAGTATTAGTTTTATTACTTCCCTGGTAGCCTGTGGTTTGCCTAGGGCTTTACTTTTTTCGGCCATTTCTTTAAGAAGGCTTTTATGGGTGATTAACCCCAAAATAGTGGTTTTTAATTTTTCCGCCGTGAGATCCTCCTCTAAAATGAGGTGAGCTGCTCTCATGGTTTGCAAAACCTCTGCATTTTTCCATTGATGTCCCCTGGTAGCATGTGGGTAAGGAATTAAGACAGCCGGCAGTCCTCGAGAAGTGACTTCGGCCAGGGTTGTTGCTCCGCTTCTACAGACAACTAAATCTGAAGCAGCGTAAGCGTATTCCATTTGAGGCAAGTAGGAAAGGATCAGTGATTTTATGGCCAGGGATTTAAAAGATGTTCTGACCCATTCTACATCGTTTTTCCCGGTGATGAAAATTATCTGAATTTCTTTGCCTAATTTTCCTTGTAGTAAAAGCTTCGCTGCCTCTATTCCAAATCTATTCAAGCTATGAGCTCCTTGACTACCCCCTAAAAAAAGAAGGGTAAGTTTATCTTTATCCAGACCTAACTTTTCTATTGCTTCTTCTTTTTTTACTTTCATGATTTCGCTACGGATAGGATTACCGGTAAGGCAGGTTTTTCGTAGTAGTCTCGGGGAAAGATACTTCTGTGTCTCCGAGAAACTGAGAGCTATTCTCGATGCCCATGGTGCAAGAAGCCTGTTACTCAGAGAAAGTCGCACATTTTGTTCACAGATCAGATTCGGAATGCCGAAAAATAAAGCGAGTATAATCAGTGGACATGAATGGAAACTTCCCATCCCTATAACTACTTGGGGTTTAAATGTCCGGAGAATAAAAAAGGATTGAAGAAAGGATATGCACAAACCCCACCCAAAGACTATCCACTTACTCGAAAAATATCTGGGATAACTCTGGATACCTATTTGGCGTAAATTAAATCCCTGCGATGAAACAAGATGAGACTCAAGTTTCCTTCCTCCCCCCACCATGAGAATTTCCTCGGCGAGGCGGTATTCCTTAAGGTAGGAAGCTATGGCTAATCCCGGATAAATATGTCCCCCGGTGCCTCCTGCAGCCATTAATACTCTCATCTGCGCTTTTTCTTATGTTTTCTTCGCTTACCTCTTTTTGTCTTATATTTTTTGGTTTTTGTTTCAACCGTTTTAACTGGTTCTTTTTCTCCTATTTTTATCTTCTCTTTATCGGTTCGGCCTACCTCAGCTTTTCCTGTCGGGATTTTCTCAGCCTTGGTGGTCCTTAGCTCAATTTTCTCCCGTTTTACTTGGACCTTCCCTAAAGTGCCTCTTTCCCAGTCGTACACAATGGGGGTAGCTACAAAACCTGAGGAATAGGTCCCCACTATTATTCCTACCAGGAGGGCAAAAGTAAACCCGTGAATCACGGCTCCTCCCCACAGAAATAGAACCAGGACGACTATGAAAGTAGTTAAGGAGGTAACAATAGTTCTAGAAAGGGACTGATTAACACTTAGGTTAAGGATTCTTTTGAAAGAGGTCCACCTTCCCTTTCGGTAGGTCTTGAGATTTTCCTTGATCCGAGCGTAAATGACGATAGTATCATTTAGGGAGTACCCAATTATGGTGAGAAGAGCAGCGATCACCGGAAGATTGAACTCGAAATTACCCAAAGAGAGAGCCCCAATGCTGATAAAGACATCGTGAATTAAGGCGACTACCGCTCCCACGGCAAACTTAAAGTCAAACCTCCAACCAATATAGATGAGCATACCAGCCAGAGAAAAAATTATAGCCAGTACGGCTTTGCGCCGAAGTTCTTCACTAACCTTGGGACCAATCAAGTTGACGCTTCGAACCTCAAAGGTATCCTTTCTTCCTTTGAATTCCTCTCTTAGGGCTTGCTCAATTTTGGCAATGGTTTTTTTGTGAATAATCCCCTGTATAAGAGAAATAAGGGGGGCTCTCTCTATCTGGTTGATATTGACTTTTTCGGTCTGGGAAGAAGGCTCAACGGTCAGAAGATCGGCAAGATTTTCATATCCTACCGCTTCTATACCGGGAAGATTTTTTAACTCCTCAAGATAGGTAAATTTACCGTGTTTTTCTCGATAAGTAATTATCTGGGAGACAATATTCTGAGAAACCTGCTCCACGCCGGTCCTTATAAGAACTAAGTTATCCTTCTTTTCCCCGTACTGCTGTATAACTGCTCTACCTAAGCCTATCTTGGTCAAACCCGATCTTATTCGGCTAATAGAAGGGGACTCTGTGAATTTGAGATGAACCTCTAGTCCCCCGGTAAAATCTAAACCAAGGTTTGGTCCTCCTTTTAAGATGAGAGAAGTAAGGCCGGCAGCTATGGCAGCTCCGGAGATAAAAATGGCTATTTTCCTCAATTCAACGAAGTCTATGTGGGTTTCGCCAAAAAAACGCATTCTTTCTTCCTAGATACTAAGCTTGCTCACCGGTCGTCCGGCTAATAAGAGATTGAAGATAACCCGAGTTACCACAATAGCTGTAAATAAACTTATTAATATCCCTATAGATAGGGTGGTAGCGAATCCCTTGAGGGGACCGGTACCAAATTGAAAAAGAACCAGGGCAACAATTAGAGTAGTTATGTTAGCATCCAGAATGGTACGAAGGGCTCTATCATAACCAGCATCAACAGCTGAGCGAGGGGCCCTTTCCCCCCTCAATTCCTCTCTTATTCTTTCGAAAATAATCACGTTGGCGTCGATACCCATCCCGATAGTGAGGATAATCCCGGCAATCCCGGGGAGAGTCAAAGTGGCTTTTAAAGCTGCCAAGGCTCCCAATAAAAAAAGTAGATTCAGCAGGAGTGCTGAGTTAGCGATTAAACCGGCCTTTTTATAATATATCCCCATAAAGACGAGAACGCAGATCATACCGATAATTCCTGATAATAACCCCTTTCGAATAGAATCTTGTCCTAGTGAAGGACCGATCCAAGTATTTTGAATAGGTGTAAAGGGTATGGGTAGAGCACCGCTTTTGAGAACTATTCTGAGCTCATTAGCCTCATCTATGGTAAAGTTTCCTTCAATGACTGCCTTTCCTCCCGTAATCCGGGTTTTTATCACCGGTGCCGATTTAATGACGTTATCCAGTATTATGGCAAGTCTTTCCCCAACGTGTCTTCCCGTGATTTCAGCAAACTCATCGGCTCCTTCAGCACTGAAATCGAGGGCTACATAGGGCTGACCCCATTGTCCCATTTCTACCCGAGCGTCCTTTAGGGCCCTGCCTGATAAAAGAGTCTCTTTCTTTATTAGATAGGCAGTCCCTTGAGAATTATAGAGAATCTCATCATCAGGAGGTATTTCTCCCTTGAGAGCTTTGCTTATACTTCCGGCCTCATCTACCAACTTGAACTCCAAAAGGGCAGTCTTTCCGATGAGATCCATAGCACTTTGAGGATTTTTTATCCCTGGTAGGTCTACTACAATCCTGGTATCTCCCTGACGAGTAATAGTAGGCTCTCTCACGCCAAACTGGTCTATTCTATTTCTTATAATCTCTAAACCGATGGCTACAGCATCTTTAACATTTTCACCGGGGGGAAGTTTGGAGGCGTCTGCTTCCAATACCAGATGCATGCCTCCTTTTAAATCAAGTCCGAGATGTATCTTCTCACCTGGAGGATAGACGGCCCATATGGCTAAGGCTATCAATCCCAATATGAACAGCATCAACCACTTACTGTAACGATACATCTTTTGCCTCTTAGCAGAGAAGTTATCTCTTAATTTTGAATAAATCTCTCTTTATCAGGACTATAGCAACTTTCCCAAATTTATCATAAAGCGAAAAAAATGTCAAATTCAATCTCCAGTTTCTCAAAGAAGGTCAAGGCTGCCCTTTGCTCGGTCTCTTTCCAACGTTGGCGCTAAGTTCTACTTCTATCTTTATACGGTAACTCGTATGGGCGACATATAAGTCTAGAATCGAAAACATCCCGGCCGAGCAGAGAAAGTGCGGACCTGATTATTTTCTCTTGCAAACTCAATAAACCCAATAAACCCAATAAACCCAATAAACCCAATAAACCCAATAAACTCATTGAACTCATGGCGGCTGCCTTATGGAAAACACCTCGCCGGGCAGCACCGGGCACCGAATGATAGGAATTTCAGAATTTGTTTTGTCCGATCACTCGACATTTCCAAAAATTGTGTTAAAATAAAATTGAAAGGTTCCGGAAACCAGCAACTAAAGGAGAGAAAGGAGTGGCTGGTGCAATTAAGGATGTGACCAACGAAAATAATTTCAAGCTGATCTTATGTAATACCGATGAGAATTCAGAGAAAGAGAGTGGTGAAGATGATAAATAAGGCTAAAATCGGGATTCTAGATTTTAACGATGAACGGGAACATGTGCTTCAGGGAACTTTTGAAAACGCCCAGAGGCTAAAGAAAAATGTTGTAGAGACTTTGGAAAAAACTGGGGAGGTGGACGTTATCGATCCCAGTCAATCTTTCACCGGATTTGATAAAATGATTTGGCGTCCTGAGATAGCAAGAAAACAGGCAAGAACGTTAGTCGATACTGGTATAGATGGTGTGATCTTCCACTACAGTGTGTGGGCCTCTCCTCGGCTCACCAGAATGGCAGCTCAAATACTGATTAGAGAAAACAAGAAAAAGAATAAATCCACTCCTATGGTGGTACTTACCAATTTAGCCCCTGAACAGCCTGGCATGGTAGGAGGAATGGCTGCGGCAGGAGGACTGGATCAATTGGGCATACCTAATTTTCGGATCTGGAGCACAGAATTAAGTGAGGATCCTAGAAAGGTTGAACAGGTGGTAGCTTTTGCCAGATTTGCTCGGGACAGAGCTAGGACCTCCGCTTCCGCAGATGAGGTAATCGAGCGACTTCACGGCCAGATCTATGGAGAAATTGGTGGACGAAGTATTCAAATTGTCACCGCAGAAGCTGATCCTCTTCAGTGGTCCAGGATCTTTGGTGTGGATATTCAACCCATTGGTCAAGCTGAAATTATTAGAAAGGCTAAGGGAATGATTCAGTGGAGTAAGGGAATAAACAGTGAGATAGTTAGTATAAAAGATGAGCGAATCTCAAAAGCTTTTGATTTCCTTACCAGACACACAAAGAATATAAATTATGCGGATAAACTCAGCCCGGATAAACTTAAATATGAGTTAGCCTGTTATTATGCTACCCAGGATATCATGGCAGAAAATGATCTTGATTTCATGGGGATAAAGTGTCAACCCGAGATGAGCGAGCATCATGTGACTCAATGTCTAACCCATGCTTTCAGTAATGATAATCGGGGCCCGGGAGGCGAGGAGAAAAAGATTGTTGTCTGTGCCTGTGAGGATGACAAGGACGCTGCTTTGACTCAACAGATAATGTATCTGTTAACCGGTAAACCAACTATGTTTGCTGATTTTAGACACCTGGATCCTGAAAAGGAAATTCTTTATCTGGTAAATTGTGGTGCTCATACTCCCTGGTTTGCCACCCGCACTGATGATGTAGAGAGTAATTTAGCCAGGATCACTCTAGATAAGCAAGCCTTTTTCTATCGTGCCTGTGGAGCAACGGTAAACTTTGATGCAGCTCCGGGACCGGTAACCGGAGCCAGACTGGGAAGAAAAAAGGGAAGATACTGGATGAATATAGTTCCGGGCGAGTTTGTGGAAAGACCACCTGATGCTTTAACTACTACTCCAGGATGGCCTCATGCTTTTATGAAATTTAAAGTTCCTATGGAACAGCTTTTCAGAGAACATCCCTGCAATCATATCCAGATAGTGGCGGATGACTGCGTGGCTGGGTTGGTTGAAATATGTGAAAAATTGGGCATTGGATATAAGATCCAGGATAAAAACTTAGAGTTTGAGAAGATGGTCTAAAAGATTGATCTGTGGTGTATATGCAGGAAGGACTGGATGGTTAAATTTGTATAAGGTAGCCGCAACCTTTAGGTTGCGCTGTTTTACGCAGGCTAAAGCCTGCGGCTACCTACCAATTTTTTCGTGCAGAATTTTGTCAGGAAAGGAGAGAGGCTAAAGTGGATTTATCAGGAAAGAAAGCGGTAGTTACCGGTTCAGGAAGAGGCATAGGAAGAGCTATTGCTCTAAAACTAGCCCAAGAAGGTGCTGACGTAATGGCGGCTGATATTAGTGCTGAAAATGTTCAAAAAGTGGCTGAGGAAATTAAAAAATTGGGCGTGAAGGGAATTGGGATCAAGATAGATGTTTCAAAAAAAGAAGAAGCCGAAAAGATATTTGAGACAGCCAAAGAAAAATTTGGGAGATTAGACGTTCTGGTTAACAACGCAGGCATTAATCGCGATGCAATGCTGCATAAAATGACGGATGAGGAATGGAATCAAGTACTGGCGGTAAACCTTACCGGGGTTTTCTTTTGTACTCGGGCAGCGGCAAAAATCATGAGAGATCAGAGGTATGGAAGAATTATTAATATTTCCTCAGCCAGTTGGTTAGGTAATATAGGGCAGGCTAATTACAGCGCTTCCAAAGCCGGGGTGGTAGGTCTCTCAAAGACAGCCGCCCGAGAATTGGCACCTAAGGGAATAACGGTTAATGTAATCTGTCCTGGCTTTATCGATACTGAGATGACTAGAGCTGTCCCGGAAAGAATAAAGGAAATAATATTAAGTAAAATTCCTACCAGACGGATAGGAAGACCGGAAGAAGTAGCCAATGTGGTTGCATTCCTGGCTTTGGATGAGGCTAGTTATGTAACCGGAGCGATTATCGATGTAAGTGGAGGGATGGTTGTGTAAATCGGCAGGATCAGTAATGGAGAAATTATCCCCTGGATCTCAAGTGAAATTCAAAGCTGATAAGGTATCTCGGGACTCTTCCCCTCCGTCGCTGTACTTGGTGAATCGTATTTCGTGAATTGTATCTTGGTTTCTTTTTTTGGCCATTCACTATTCACTATTCACAATTTTTGCTGATATAAGGCTCCTTCGGGGAAAGTCCCTCGATACGCGTATAAATCTTCTAAGTCTAATGCTTTCCTGGTACTATTAAGGTAAAAACTGTGGTTCCTGGTGAAGATGTTCGTAAAAAAATAGCCTCTTTCATTGATCATACTCTACTTAGCCCCGATGCTACTGAGAATGACATAAAAAAGCTCTGTGAAGAGGCAAAGAAATTCGGCTTTGCTGCTGTTTGCATAAATCCGTCATTTGTTAAGCTGGCTGCCGAGCGACTGAAAGGATCGGGGGTGAAGGTTTGCACGGTGGTTGGATTTCCCTTGGGGGCAACCCACAAGGAGGTAAAGAGCTATGAGGCAGCCAAAGCTATTGAGGAAGGGGCGGACGAGATCGATATGGTAGCCAACATCGGAGCACTTAAAGGAAAAAATTTCCGGTTGGTTTATGAGGATGTCCGAGGGGTAATTGAAGCTAGTAAGGACAAAGTGGTAAAAGTTATTCTGGAGATGGGAAGTTTAGAAAAAGATGAGAAGATAGCTGGATGCGTGTTAACCAAGGCTGCCGGTGCCAGCTATGTAAAGACTTCTACTGGCCTTGGTAAAGGAGGTGCTACTGTCGAGGATGTTGCTTTGATAAGAAAAATTGTGGGGACGGGGATGGGGATCAAAGCTGCTGGAGGGATAAGAAACCTTGAGACTGCTTATAGCTTCATTAAAGCAGGAGCTACCAGACTCGGCACCAGCAGCGGGGTAAATATTGTTAAGGAGAGCCAAAAGGCTGGGTAGAGGGGATGGATCTTTAGAGCATCTGCATAGCTTTTTTCACTTCTCTTAAGGTAGAGGTAGCTAGACGGCTGGCTATCTCTTTTCCTTTGTTTAGGATCTTATCTAAACTTTCTTTCTCAAGCTCTTTTCTTTTTTGACGAAAAGGGGCAAGATAGTTAATCAAAAGGTGGGCTAGATTTTTTTTGCAGGTAGTGCAGGCCAGAGCTCCCTCTTTACAATCCTTGAAAATCTGTTCTAGATTTTCTCCCAAAAACTTACCAAAAATCTGATGATAGCTGTAAACATTGCATTCCTGAGGATGTCCAGGGTCTCCTAAATAGATTTTCTTAGGGTCGGTGAACATTCCCTGGGTCTTTTCCTCAATTATCCTCGGCTCCTCGGAAAGAGAAATGTAGTTATCATAAGACTTACCCATCTTCTTTTTCCCATCTAAACCTAAAATTTTCACGGTTTCAGATAAAAGAGGTGCCGGTTCCGGAAAGACATGGTCGTAAAGATGATTGAAGCGTCGAGCTATCTCCCGGGATAGTTCCAGATGAGCTACCTGATCCTCCCCTACGGGAACTTTGTTTGCTTTATAGATAAGAATGTCGGCTGCTTGAAGAACTGGATATCCCAGTAGTCCATAGTTATTTTCCTGACCCATTTCAAGTTTTTCTTTATAGGTGGGACAACGTTCCAGCCAGGGAATAGGGGTAATCATAGATAAAAGCAGATGAAGCTCGGCATGTTCGGGTACGTGTGATTGCACAAAAAGAGTGGATTTTTCTGGATTCAGACCTGCACAAAGCCAATCAATCAAAACATCCTTGATATCTTGCTTAAGTCCTTTGGTATCTGTTCGATCGGTAAGAGTATGCCAGTCAGCAATCATAAAGAAGCATTCATATCTATCCTGTAGTTTAACCCAATTAGAAAGAGCCCCTAGATAGTTTCCCAGATGGAGCCTTCCCGTAGGCCTCATCCCACTGAGTATACGCTCTTTCTCCATTTTTCTTTTTCGATACCCTCCAATCAGTCACCTTCTTTCTTTTCGATTCACAATTCACCATTCGCGATTCACTATTTAGAGTGGTCGGGGCGACCGGATTCGAACCGGTGACCTCTTGCGCCCCATGCAAGTGCGCTAAACCAGGCTGCGCTACGCCCCGTTAATCTAATATTCTCAATATTTCTTGCAACTCTTTTTTTATAACTAAGGGAGTGACGGAGCTTCCCCTTGTTCTCTCTAGCTCTTTTTGAGCTCCATGGATGGTAAATTTTTTTTCGTAAAGTAGTTCTTTTATCCCCAGGATTACTTCAATATCTTTTCTCTGGTAGCGACGGTGTCCTCCCCTACTTTTTTGGGGTCGAATCTCCTTGAATTTATTTTCCCAAAACCTTAAGATATAAGGAGGAAGATGGGTAATCTCACTCACCTCACTAATAGAGAAATATAACTTTTCCGGAATCCCAGTTTCCTTCCCTTTTTCGTCCGCTTTAGTATCCATAGATTTTGCAGAAAATAGGGACGTGATTATTTTTTCCTTTTTCTAGTTTTCTCTTCCTACAATTATTTTTCCTTAGCAAAAAAATAATCACGTCCCTATTTTCTCCGAGGAGGTAGAAGAAATACCTCTTCTACCTCCTCAAAATGATTCCTTAGGCTACCACTTCTCTCAGGTTCTTACCGGCTTCGAATTTGGGCACCTTTTTGGCCGGAATCTGAATTTCCTTACCTGTTTGGGGATTCCTTCCTCGACGCGATTTTCTCTTTCTCACTTTGAAGCTTCCGAAGCCGACCAAAGTAGCCTTCTCTCCCCTCGCCAGGCAGTCGGTGATGGTAGAAGTTACCGCATCAACCGCTTCCTTAGACACCTTCTTCGTTAACCCTGTCTGATTAGCTACCTCCTCCACCAATTCAGCTTTGTTCATTTGCCCCCTCCTTTATAGGGTATAAGTCTTAATATATCACATCTGCTTGTCTTGGCAAGTTACCGCTTTTCCTATATTCTTTTCCCTAATTTTCTTTCCTTTCCTTGCAACAAACGTCCCAGATTAGATCGGTGGGTAAAAACAATGAGAGAAGCCGCCACTATGCTTAAATATAGATAAAACTGACCTTTATTATTTACCCAAAGCCAGATGAAAAGTGGAAGGCTACCTCCCCCTATTATCGATCCCAGAGAAACGTAGCGAGTAAGACCTATCACCAAAGCCGTAGTTAAAGCAGAGAACATAAAGGGAAAGGGGGTAAGAACCAAAAAAACTCCCCCTGTGGTAGCTACTCCTTTTCCTCCCCTGAATTTTAAAAAAACTGACCAATTATGTCCTATAATAGATGATAGTCCCAGCATTCCCCCGGCTATTTGAGGACTAATCCCAATGGAGGACGCACATAGTGTTCCTGCCCACACAGAGACTCCTCCCTTGGCTATATCAGCGACCAGCACTGCTAGACCAGGTAAAAGTCCTAACACTCGCAAGGTATTAGCAAACCCTATATTCCCACTACCGTAATCCCTTATATCTATTCCTTTAAGAAACCTCGCTACGAGGTAACCAGAAGGAACAGAACCTATAAGATAGCCCATAAACAAAACGAAGGGAAGAGTAATCATTTACCCTTACCAAAGCTCTTCCTTAGCTTTTCTTTTACTTTCTCCTCGATAAAGTCTCCCATCACAATAGCATCTTCCTCTAAGAGATTGAGATTATCAATTTCCTCTATCTTTTCTTTTTGGTTCTCCTTCTTTTTCTTTAGTTGACGCAGACTAAGTCTAATTCGTCTCTTTTCTCGATCGATCTTTATAATTTCCGCGCTTATCTCATTTCCTACTGTAACTGCTTCATCTGGATGAGAGACATAGTCCTTGTCCAATTCTGAAACGTGAATTAATCCATCTATCCCAGGAGCTAAATTCATAAAAACTCCAAAGTCTGTTACCTGCTGCACTCTGCCGGAAATCAAATCTCCGACTCTGTATTCCTGAAGGAATTTTTCCCAAGGATCGGGTTTAACCTGTTTTAGACCTAGAGCTATTTTCTTTTTTTTTGCATTGATATCTAATATTTTTACCTCTATCTTTTCTTCTTTGTGCAGAACCTCTTTAGGATGCCCTACACGCTTGTCCCAGGAAAGATCAGAAACATGGATCAATCCCTCCAGCCCTTCTTCAAGTTCTACACAGACTCCAAAATTTGTAAGATGGGTGACTTTGCCCGCTAGCTGCTCACCTACCTGATATTTTTTTTGAACCTGTGTCCAGGGATCAGGCTTGGTCTGCTTTAATCCTAGGGAAATTTTCCTTTTTTCTTTATCCATTTTTAACACTTTTACCTTTATTTTGTCCCCGACTGAAGCCGCACTGTGCGGGTCCTTGACCCACCCCCAAGAAAGATTCTCGGGATAAATCAGTCCATCAATTCCTCCCAAATCCACAAAAATGCCAAATTTAGTTATCGAATTTACTCTGCCAGTTACCGTTTTTCCTTCTTTCAAGCTAGAAAGAGTTTTTTCTTTCCTTTTTTCTCTTTCTTCCAAAAGTAAAAATTTTCTAGAAAGCACTATATTCCTAGATCCTTTTTCAAGTTGAATAACCCTGACGGCTAGATTTTTCCCGATGAATTCTTTGAGGTTATTTGTCCTCTTTAGACTTATATGGGAGGCAGGGATGAAAGCTTTCAAGGATCCTAGGCTTGCTAAAGCCCCTCCTTTTACTATCTTTACCACTTTCACTACTATGGGCTTTCCATCCCGGAAGGCCTCCTCGAATTTTGCCCAGTTTAGACGAAAATCTGCTTCCTTTTTAGATAGCAGAAGGCGTCCTGTTTCATCTTTGCCCGAAACATAAACGTGCATGATTTCCCCTATGGGAGGAACTTTTTTTCTTCTAGGGTCGAATTCTCCCCAGGGCATAAAGCCTTCAGATTTTGTACCCATGTCCAACAAGATTCCTTCCTTGCCTGCTTGCACGACCTTTGCCTCTATTATGTCTCCAAGCTTCACCACCCGGGGAATCTCGTATCCATGAATAATTTTGGCGAAATCATCTCTTCTTTTCTCCACCTTCTCTTCCATTTCCGATCTCATTATACTATCAGCAGCTTTCTCCAGAAGCCTCTCTTCCTTTGATTTAGACACCCTTAGCTCCTTTTCCGTAAAAGATATCCCAAGAGGAAATTACTAAGCTACCAAAAATTGACCAAGTCGATTTCTTATCTTCACTATTAACTCTTCAGGAGTAGAAGTTCCTCCGGTGATGCCAACTCTTTTTATCCCTTGCCATTCTACAGAATCGAGGTCTTCTTCTTTTTCCACGAAATATGTCTTCACTCCCATTGATTGAGATAGTTTAGCTAGCTGAGAAGTATTAGAACTATTATGTCCCCCCACCACTATTACTACCTCAACCTTTTTGGCTAGTCTCTTAGTTTCTTCCTGACGACGTCTTATCACTTTACATATAGTGTTAAAAACTCTACACTCTTTTCCTCTTTTCACTAAATTCTTTACAATATCACTGAAATTGTCAAGACTTTCTGTGGTCTGAACTACTACCCCTATCTTCCCTGTAAAAGGTATTTTTTTTATTTCTTGAGGATCTTTAACCACGAAGGTTTTCCTTTCTCCTGCACTGGCCATTACTCCTTTTATCTCAGGATGGGTACTTAAACCAACGATAACTATCCGGTATGAGTTTTGAGAAAGGAATTTGGCTATCTTTTGCACCTTTGCTACATAAGGACAGGTAGCATCTATTACTTTTAGACCTTTTTCCTTCGCCCGTCTGATTAAAGAGAGATCAGCTCCGTGCGATCTAATAATTACTGTTCCTCCCTTCACTTGGGACAGATCCGACACGAAGACGACTCCTTTTCTTTTCAGATCCTCAATTACCTGAGGATTGTGAATTAAGTCCCCCAGAGAGTAAATTTTTCCTTCTTTTTTTAATTCATTTGTCACTAATCTCAAGGCTCTTTTTACCCCAAAGCAAAAACCAATTTCTGGGGGGAGAAATACTTGCATACCCTACGGCCTCTCGACTAAGGTTTTCATACTCTTTTCTAACTTCTGATGAACTCTTTGTACCTCTCTTTTAATATCTCTGCCTTCGTATAATGGTTCACTCTCTAACGGCTTTCCTATACGAACTTTTATCTTGGCCAGTCTTATTAGCTTTTTCCCACGAGGAAGGGCCTTATCCGTTCCCCTGATAATAACAGGAATCAGAGGAACTTTTGTTCTCACAGCTATTCTTGCCGTTCCTTCTCTCAAGGATCCAAGATTTCTCTTTCGACTGCGTGTTCCTTCCGGGAAGAGAACCAAAATCTTACCTTCTTTCAAGAGCCCGAGAGCCTTTCGATAGGTTTTACGATCTAATCTCTCTCTTCTGACAGGAAAAGCTCCCAGTTTACTTATAAAATAGCCGAACAGGAAGTTTTCAAAAAGCTCCCTTTTTGCCATGAAATTAATTTTTCTTGGAGCAAGAAGACCTATGACAATGGGATCAAGATAACTTAGATGATTGGAGGCAAGGACCGCCCCTCCTTTTAGAGGAATGTTTTCCCTTCCTTCAATCTTTATGTCAAACAGACCCTTAAAGATTATTATGGCTAACTCACGTAAGAGGTAATACCAAAGAGGGATTTCCTTCATGGGGTAAGTTTAGTTTTTACCACCTCTAGGATTCTATCCACTGTCTGGGGAATGTTCAGACAGGTATTGTCAATAACTACCGCTCCTCTAGCCTTCTTCAGGGGAGCGATCTTTCTCTGGCTGTCTATCCTATCCCGAGTGAGAAGGCCAATGGCTACCCTTTTTTTTTCCGAAGATAGACCCTTGTTGATTTCTTCCTTCCAGCGTCTTCTTACCCTTTCCTTAAACGAGGCTGTGAGAAAAATCTTGACTTCAGCTTTTGGAAAAACAACTGTTCCTATATCTCTACCTTCCGCTACAATACCTCCTTCTTTACCTATTTTCTTTTGCTCTTCTACCATCGCTTCTCTGATTCCTTTGATAGTGGAGATGAGAGAGACGTTTTTATCTATCAGAGGAGAACGAATCAAAGAGGTTACCTCTTTACCATCGAGGTAAATTTTGGTTTCAAGATTAGATTGAGATTTTAAGGTAATTTTTGTTTCTTTAGCTAGTTGAGGGAGCCTTTTTCCATCCTTAATGTTTACTTTATTCCTTAAGGCTTTCCAGGTCAAGGCTCTGTACATAGTTCCCGTATCCAGGTACAAATAACCTAATTTCTTGGCCACAAGCTTAGCAGATGTGCTTTTTCCTGAGGCGGCTGGTCCATCAATGGCAATTGTTAAACCTCTCTTACAAGGAGGAGAGGATGGTTTGGAGATTCTTGATAAACTCTTCATTTTGTGGTTTTGTTCCAATGGTGACTCTTATATAATGGGGAAGATTGTAGGCCCCCATTCCCCTCACAATTATTCCTTTTTTAAGGAGTTCACCTTAAACATCTTTTGCCTTTTTTCCTATTTTAATCAAAATGAAATTTGCCTGAGTAGGAATAAAGGAAACTTTGAGTCTTCTAAGATTGGAATAAAGGAATTCTTTCCCTTCTCTAACTAAACTTTTGCTTTGATTAACCTGATCCTCATCCTCTAGACTGGCTAAAGCAGCTACCTGGGCCAAGGAGTTTACATTAAAGGGAGGGCGAGCTTTGTTAAGTAGGTCAATAACTTCAGGACTGCCAATCCCATAACCTACTCTTAATCCTGCCAGACCATAAATCTTGGAAAAAGTACGCAAGATGATAATGTTGCTGTTCTTATCTAAGAGATCTATGCTTTGAGGATAATTTGCATCTTCCACATATTCATAATAGGCCTCATCGAAAACCGTCAGGATCCGGGGGGGAACATCCTTTAGAAAGTGCTCCACCTCATCTTCGGTAATAATGGTGCCGGTGGGATTATTGGGATTACTAATAAAGATGAGCTTTGTTTTAGAACTAATGGCTTTGCTCATTTCTGGTAGATCCAGTCTGAAATTCTTTAAGGGAACAGAGGCAACTTTTGCCTGGCTGAGTTGAGCATCTATTTTGTACATGAGGAAAGAGGGATCCCCCATTATTGCTTGATCACCTTTCTGGAGAAAGATCCGAGTGATCAGAGAAATAACCTCGTCGGAACCATTACCCAGAATGATGTTTTCTTCCTTGAGGCCCAGTTTTTCTCCCAGAGCCTTTTTTAAATAATAACTGCCTCCGTCCGGATAAAAGTTGATTTTTGAGGCATACCCTCTAATAGCCTCCACTGCCTTCGGAGATGGTCCCAGAGGATTCTCATTGGAAGCGAGCTTGATTACATTCTTTAACCCAAACTCCCTTTTTACTTCCTCTATGGGTTTGCCCGGTTGATAAACTTTAATCTTGTAAATATCAGATATCTCCTGCCCAGTAAGAAATTCATTCCTTCCAGATAATGGTTTTCTCTTTTTATAATTAATTATCTTCATTAAGGTTGGCTTTTAATACTGCCCCTTCCTTAGCCGAGCTTACCAATTGAGTATAGCGGGCCAAATAACCCTTCTTTAACTTAGGAGAAGGTTTTCTCCAACTTTTCCTTCTTTTGGCAAACTCTTTTTTAGACAAGCACACTTCAAGTTTTCTTCGAGGAATATCAATTATAATCTCGTCATCATCTTGTAAAAGGGCGATGGGACCTCCTTGGGCCGCCTCTGGACAAACATGGCCTATGCATGGACCTCTTGTACCTCCTGAGAATCGTCCATCGGTAATCAGAGCTACCGAATCAGATAACCCCATTCCTACCACTGCGGCAGTGGAGAAGAGCATCTCCCTCATCCCCGGCCCTCCCTTTGGTCCCTCATAGCGAATGACGATAACATTATGGTCTCTTATTTTGTCTCCGTAAATGGCTTTAACTGCATCTTCTTCGTTATCAAAGATCCTGGCTCTACCCTTGAATTTTTTCATCTTTTCCTCTACGGCAGATTGCTTCACCACTGCCCCTTCAGGTGCCAGGGAACCTGTTAGGATAGCTATGCCCCCCTCTCCACTATAAGGATCATCTAGACTCCTGATTACTTCCCTATCCAAGACTTCTCCTTTGCGGGCAATCTCCTTTATAGATTTACCGGAGACGGTAGGTCGATCAACCAGGATCCCTTCAAGAGTGTTCAATAGGCCAGGAATTCCTCCTGCCCATTCCAGATCTTCCATGAAATAGTCTCCCCCTGGGCGGAGATTAACCAAATGAGGAGTTCTTCTACCTATCTCATCAAAAAGCTCAAGTGATAACTCAACCCCGGCTTCGTTAGCAATGGCCAGAAGATGAAGGACAGTATTAGTTGACCCCCCAAGAGCCATATCCACCCGAATGGCGTCCTTAAAGGCTTCTCTATTCATTATATCTCTGGAGAGAACCTTCTCCTCAATGAGTTTTACTATCCTTTCCCCACTCTCGTAGGCAATTCTTTTTCTTTTGGCCGAAACAGCTAAAGCACATCCTGAGCCGGAAAGACTCATTCCCATAACTTCAGTGAGGCAAGCCATGGTATTGGCAGTATATAGACCTTGACACGAGCCTGCTCCTGGGCAAGCCTCTTTTTCTA
The DNA here is from genome assembly GCA_030616535.1 of Candidatus Aerophobota bacterium. Classification (GTDB taxonomy): domain Bacteria; phylum Aerophobota; class Aerophobia; order Aerophobales; family AE-B3A; genus AE-B3B. Next base: position 5,968 of record JAUWXE010000002.1, on the reverse strand, counting down.
AAACCTCAAGCTCGGCCTCGGTTATCTCTTCTTTTTTAAATCTGCCAATTACTTCAAAGGCATCTCTCACATAGGAAAGCCTTCTTCCCTTAAATCTACCAGACATCATGGGACCGGCCGTAACTATAATGGTAGGAAGGTTAACTCTGGCGGCGGCTATGAGAGTACCGGGGGTTATTTTGTCACAATTGGTAAGAAGAATCAGTCCATCAAAACAGTGGGCTTGAGCTACAGCTTCAATAGAGTCAGCTATTATTTCCCGCAAGGGAAGAGAATATCTCATTCCTGGATGTCCCATGCTGATTCCATCACAAAGGGAGGGGATGCCAAAGATGAAAGGAAAACCACCGCCTGCCTCAACACCTCTTTCTATAAATCTTTCGATCTCGCGCATCAGGATGTGGCCCGGTACTATATCGCTGAAACTGGAGCCAATTCCAACAAAGGGCTTATTTAAGGCTTTTTCTGTCATACCAGTACTGTAAAGTAAAGCTCGATGAGGAGTCCGCTCAAGTCCTTTTTTTATTTGATCACTTCGCATCTTATCTCCTTCATAATAATTCAGAACTAAGAATTAAGATAGTAAAAGTATCTTTACAGCTTTTGTTTGAGTGCATAATTGGTAGTTACGAGGCTCAGAGCCTACGTTTCACCTGCACCACCGGTAGCCGCAGGCTTTAGCCTGCGAAGATATGCGCAACTTTGTAAATAAGAGTTATAGTGGAGGCAGGGGGATTCGAACCCCCGACCTCGTCCACGCCAAGGACGCACTCTCCCAACTGAGCTATGCCCCCACAAGATACTCGAGGGAGGAAATAGGGCTTCGCCGATTCCTTCGGAATGCCCCCCTCGACGGCTCGATCGGCAAAGCCGACTCTCGCTTCGCTCGAGCAAGTCGAGCCTGCTCCCCTCTTTTTTTCTAATATCTGGTCTGCCGAGGTTTACTTGATAACAATTCAGAGAAATTATTGAAATTCCTATACCTCGAGTTGCAACACCCTGTGATGGATTATGGAAAAGGTGAGATGAAGAGAAAGCTCTCACCGGTTGGTGATTACTGATCACCGACTACCGTTTTTTTGGCGTCCACCCATAATCTTTCCAGTTGATAAAAATCCCTCCCTACCTGGGAGAAAATATGCACTACCATTGAGCCAAAGTCAAGAAGAATCCAGCGATTATTCACAAAATCCTTGGGATTGAGAAGAGTCACTCCCCGCTTCTTTAATTTTTCCTCAAGCTCCTGAGCAAGGCTACGCATATGCAAAGAAGACTCCCCGCTACAGATTATAAAATAATCTGTTATAGTAGAAATCTCCTTTAAGTTTAAAAGAACTATCTCTTTTGCTTTTTTATTCTCCACTATCTTGATAGCATCCCGAATCAATCCTTGGGGAATCAAATCCCTCTTCCTCCTACACATTCATCTCCCAACTCCAATGAGATTTATCGATAGAGGTTATTCTTATAAATATATTTTTCAACCACTTCTGACACAAGATATTTGATAGTTTGTCCCTTTTTTATTCTTTCTCTGATCTCTGTTGAGGAAATGGCTAAAGCAGGAACTTCTACAAGGCAAGTACATTTTTGAAACCGGGGATCGATCTTTTTTATATTTAGCTTGTAACCCGGCCTGGAAACAGCAATAAATTTAGCTAAATGTGGCAAATCCTCTGTTTTATGCCAGGTGGAAATTTCCACTATGGCATCGGCTCCCGTAATAAAATAACATTCTGTACCTTCCCCGTAGATCTGCCTTAATTGTAAGATAGTGTCCCGGGTATAAGATTCACCCTGCCGCTCTATCTCTATGGAAGAGACAGAGAAATGTTCATTGCTGGCTGTGGCAAGAACCGTCATCATCCAGCGGTTTTCTGGTGAGGCAACTTCATTGTTCCCTTTATGGGGAGGTTTACCAGAAGGAACAAAGAGTACCTCGTCCAACTTAAATTTATCCCAAATAAACTCTGCTGCCACCAGGTGTCCCTGATGAATTGGATTAAAAGTTCCTCCCATGATTCCAAGTTTAAACGACGGTTTACTCATTTTGCATATTCAATAGAACGAAGCTCTCGAATTACCGTTATCTTAATCTGTCCGGGATAGCTTAATTCCTTTTCAATTTTATTAGCGATCGCTCGAGAGAGCTCTGTGGCTTCTTCATCGGCGATCTCCTCTGGCTGAACCATGATACGTAGTTCCCTGCCTGCCTGTATAGCATAAGCCCTGCTTACTCCAGCAAAGGAGTGGGCTATCTCCTCCAACTCTTCGACTCGCTTAAGATAAGCCTCCAGAACCTCTTTTCTTGCTCCAGGTCTGGCCGCAGAAACAGCATCTGAAGCCTGAATCAAAATAGCCAGGGTGGTATCAGCTTGTCTATCTTCATGATGAGCAGCAATGGCATGAACGATCTCTGGTGATTCTCCATATCGTTCAGCCAAACGGGCTCCAATTAAAGCGTGTGAACCTTCTATTTCCTGATCCACGGCTTTTCCAATATCATGAAGAAGACCTGCTCTTTTGGCCTGGATATAATCTGCCTTTACTTCAGATGCTATAATGCTAGCTATATAGGATACTTCCTTTGAGTGTTGCAATACGTTTTGTCCATAACTGGTGCGGAATTTCAATCTTCCTAGAAGATTGGTTAGTTCGGGAGGTAGATCAGAGATTCCCATGTCAAAAGCTGCCCGCTGACCTTCTTCGTGAATGATCTCCTCCATATCTTTTTTGGCTTTTTCCACTATCTCCTCGATTCTTGCTGGATGTATGCGAGTATCAGCGATAAGTCGCTCTAGGCTAATTTCAGCTATTTTACGCCTTAAGGGATCGAAACAGGAGATGACCACCGTTTCTGGAGTATCATCTACGATTAAATCCACACCGGTGAGAGCTTCAAATGTCCTTATGTTTCTACCCTCTCTTCCGATAACTCTTCCTTTCATCTCATCATTGGGCAAGGAAAGGGTGGAAATGACCGTATCGGCCACTTCATCCACCGCGCAACGCTGAATAGCGGTAGCTATAATCCTTCTCGCTTTTTTGTTAGCTGTTTCCTTGGCTTCTCTCTCCACTTTCTGGATAATTTGAGATGCTTCTTCTTTAGCCTCTTTCTTTATAGTGTCCAAAAGGTTCCTTTTTGCCTCAGCCGCAGAGATACCGGCTATTTTTTCCAGCTCCTCCCTTCGCTTAATTTCCAGAGCTCTTATTTTTTCTCTCTCCTTTTCTAACCTTTGTTCTTCTGCTGAAATTTCCCCTTTTTTCCGTTCTATTTCCAGGAGACGGTGATCTAGAGCCTCCTCTCTTTCTATTAACCTTTTTGATAATTTATGAAGTTCATCGCTTTTTTCTCTGGTTTCCTTCTCAAAACTAGCTCTTATTCGGTGAAGTTCCTCCTTTTTCTCAAGTTCAATTTCTCTTCTTCTATTCCTGATTTCCTCCTCTACCCGGGATAATTTATGCCGGGCTTTGTTCAATAAAGATCTTGCTCTTACTCTACTGAGAAGAGTAGTAATTGCCCATCCCCCGAGTAGCCCTAAAATAATATATATATACGTCTCATTGATGATATTAATTGGTATCACCTCCTCTATTTTCAAAGATCTAAACTATGCTATAAAAATATATAATTTAAGATGTTTTGTCAAGAAACTTTAGATTCTTGTCAAAGAATAGGGAATTGATATAATCAGGCAAGTTACCCCTTACCTTAAGACATGAGATAAAGATGGACACCGCTTTGGATACTCTTAATTATCGAAAGCTTTATGAGAGTGGTGAGCTAGAAAAAAGGATAGAAAAAGCTTATAAACTCTTGGAAAACTGTAGTCTCTGTCCCCGCAGATGTGGCGTAAATAGAAGAAAGGGAGAGACCGGATTTTGCAAATCCGGTGAGGAATTAGAGGTCTCCAGCTTTCATTCTCACTTTGGCGAAGAGCCACCAATTTCTGGCTATGGGGGCTCAGGAACTATCTTCCTGACCCACTGTAATTTAAGATGTCTCTTTTGTCAGAATTATCCAATATCTCATCTGGGGAATGGAAACAAAATCTCAACCCAAGAGCTTACTCAAATGATGCTCAGTTTGCAGAAAAGAGGATGCCACAATATAAATTTGGTTACCCCCACTCATTTCATACCTCAAATTCTGTCTGGTTTCTCACAAGCTGTCGAGAGGGGCCTGAACATCCCTTTAGTTTACAATTGCAGTGGATACGAAAACGTGGAAACTTTGCAGCTTCTGGAGGGGATAGTTGACATTTACATGCCTGACCTAAAATATGGAACTAGAGAGGCAGGAGAAAAGTACTCCTCAGCTCCTGATTATTTTGAGATAGCAAAAAAAGCAATGAAAGAGATGCATCGGCAGGTGGGAGACCTAAGACTTAATAAGGAAGGAATTGCTCAGAGAGGCCTTCTGGTTAGGCATCTTGTTCTACCCAATGGCCAGGCAGGGACAAGAAGAGTTTTTGCTTTTTTAGCGGAAGAGATTTCTTCCCATACTTACATTAGTATTATGAGCCAGTATTTTCCTGCCTATAAGGCGCAAGAATTCAAAGAGTTGAATAGGCGAATTACTCGCCAGGAATATCAACAAGCTCTGGACATAGTTAAACAGTTAGGTCTAGAGAGAGGATGGCGGCAGATTAATTAAAAGTAAAGAGAGAATCGTAATTAACCATCCTAAAGTTACATCTTACCTGAATATCTTCATTACAGGGGTTGCTCTTACAGCTATCCTCTCCCTTCTCCTGGAGTACGGTTTTTATTTAGGAGTAAAAACCGAAGCTTTCCTCCATCGTATGGATCTATTTATTGTGGGGATATTCCTTGGTGAATTTTTCTTTAAGTTAGCCTTAGCGAAGGATAAGCGAGCTTATTTGATGGCTAATAAAGTGGATGGAGTAGTTATTGCTCTCTTTTTTATCCTAATCCTATCTATTAAGAAGTTATTCGGTTTGCCTGGACTCGCTCAATTTTCAGGAAGAATTGGTATCGTCTCTCCGGCCGAGGCCTATATAGTAATCTCTCAAGGGTATATTCTTGCGGCCTTACTTCTAAAAGTACCTCAACTCAACAAAGCTCTTCTCATTCTGAAGCTAAACCCCTCCTTAGTAGTTATTTTGACCTTCCTCACTATCATCGCTATGGGGACTTTGTTACTTCTTTTACCCCGCTCTACTGCATCAGGAAAGGAGACCACTTTCCTGGATGCTCTTTTTACTGCTACTTCGGCGACCTGTGTTACGGGACTCATTGTTGTCGATACAGGAACTCATTTTTCCTTGCCAGGACAACTAATCATCCTTTCACTGGTGCAAATAGGAGGTCTAGGGTTGATGACCTTTACTTCTTTCTTCGCCCTGGTCTTAGGCAAAGGATTCGGACTTAAAGATAGGGGTCTCCTTCAAGATATACTCAATTACAGAAGACTAGGTAGAATTGGATCTTTACTTTTATCAATTCTCACCATCACTTTCATTATAGAGGCAGCTGGAGCTCTTCTGCTCTATAGCCAATTCTTACCCAGATATGGAGCGGGGGTGTCTGGTGCCTATTTTGCTATCTTTCATTCTGTTTCAGCCTTCTGTAACGCTGGATTTTCTCTGTTTTCGGATAGTTTTATGAGTTATCGAGCAAATTTAGGAATTAATCTTATTATGACTAGTCTGATAATCCTGGGAGGATTGGGATTTATGGTGATAACTAATCTTCTTCACTGGGTCTATTGCCGTCTTAAGGAAAAAAAGGGGTCTTTGTCTCTCCATAGTAAACTGGTCCTTTTGATTTCGGGCATATTGATTGCGACAGGAATGGGTCTTATCTTTCTGGGAGGAGCCACGGAGAATCTTCCCCTTAAAGAAAAATTACTGGGAGCCTATTTTCAATCGGTAAGTGCAAGAACAGCCGGGTTTAATACCTTAAATATAAGTGGTTTGTCTATATCTTCTGCTTTTTTACTCAT
>JAUWXE010000080.1 GCA_030616535.1 Candidatus Aerophobota bacterium | reverse complement strand
ATATAAGCAATGGTTTTGGTTACTGGTACAATCTCACCTGCCGGAGCAACGATCTTTCTCAAGAATCCAGAAGAAAGTGCCTCTACCTCCATATTGGCCTTATCAGTGGCAATCTCCAAAAGTGGTTCACCTTCCTTAACTCTGTCTCCCTCGCCTTTTAACCACTGGATGATCTCCCCCTCCTCCATGGTTTCTCCCAACTTAGGCATTATCACCTTACTGATCATAATTTATCTCCTATCAGTTCCCTAACGCTGTTGGTAGATAAATTCTAAGACAAAGAAGTGGAGTTGTCAAGCAATAGATGTGGTTTTCCCTCTCACGCAGTGGACGAGGAGATAGACCAGGGGAGTGTCAAGGAGAGCGATACACAATTTAACAAAATACTGTCCTAAAATTAAAGGCAAAATGGGAACCACTCCATAAAAAGCCAAAGAGATAAACAGAGAAGTATCTATGGCCTGAGAAACAAGGGTAGAGGCGTTATTACGCAGCCACAGGTGTCGCTCTTGGGTGAGGCGTCTCCAAAAATTAAAGGCCCAGACATCGTGGTACTGGCTGACAAAATAAGCAACCATGCTGGCTATGGTTATTCTGATTACTCCTGCCTTTATTCCTAAAATACGTGTAAATGCTCTTTCTTCTTTCCAGAATGGAGCAGAAGGCAGGACTACGGCAAGCCAGATTAGAAAAAGAACTACACCCAGTGTCAGAAGTCCGCCAATCACTACGGCTCTGGCATATCTTTTCCCCCAGATTTCTTCAATGGTATCGCTCATGGCAAAAGTTACCGCGTAGGCAACTACTCCCGCCGGGACGTAGATCTCTCCCAGAGCGACAATTTTACTTGCCAATACCTCGGAAATCACCAGTGACCCGATGAAGATGCTACATAAAATGGTAAAAGCAAACTCTTTTCCCTGGAAAATCACTGATTTTTTCTCCCGAAACATGGTGATCCTTTAGTTCCCCTTATCCTTTGAAGTCAAGAAATATCTCGGGACTCTTCCCTTTCGTCGCTGTATATCGTGAAACGTGAGAGGTGAAACGTCGATTAAGCTCTCCAATCATCTGCTTTTTTCTTTTCCTCATTACCTCTCACCTCTTACGTCTTACGTCTCACGTTTCTTCAAGGGTTCCTCTATAATATCGAGTCTCTTACCCAAAGGGTCCCTGATATCAATGTGTCCGGCTAGAGTTTCCGCAGGTTTACCCTGGATTAAGATTTGTACCCGTGATTGGGAAGGAAAGTTAATAAGGAGGGTATTAACTATGGAGTATATAGTAAGTAGTTCCCCACTGGATCCTCCCGGATGCTTCTCCTTTAAAGAAGAAGAAAAATTTACATAGAAACAGTCATCCTTCACATAAACATTTTCCACCTCTGTTTGAAGGGGAATGGTCGGCTTAAGGGAGCTATCAAGAGGACCTTTAATTAATTCTTTCAATATTTCCTTAGCCTCCTCACTCATATGAGGTAGGGCGACTACTTTCCTTTCCTCAAGGATTAGATGTTCTGCCTGGGGATCAGAAAAGTATAGTTTCACCACCTTCATCTCTCTAGGAAGGCGGGGCTGAATGACCCAATCTTTAATCTGATATCCCTTTTCTCTCAAGTATGGACCTACCAATACTCCCCCCATAAAGACCCCTACTACCACGAGAATGTAAACTAAAAGATATTTTCTCCTCTTTCTATTTTTACGTGAAACCAACTTAGCCTCTCATTCACCCCGTTAGATAGTAATCATCTAATGGGGTTTACCTACTCAATCTCTCATTATAACTTTCAAGGTAATCTTTTATCCCTCTGAAGATGCCCAGAGCAATTTTTTTCCTAAATTCCTCTTTCCTTAGTTTTTGCTCCTCCCAGGGATTGGAGATAAATCCTATCTCAACTAAAATAGCGGGCATGGCCGCTCCTCTTAGGACATAAAATCCGGCTGATTTTACTCCTCTATCTTCGAGGTATGTGGCCTGGTATAATTTCCTCTGCACAAAATGGGATAGTTCGTTGCTTTCGTCTCGATATCGATCCTGCATTAAATCCCAGAGGATAGCCTTAACTTCCCCTGAAACGTCATCGTCTCCCAGAGGAGCATTTTCTCTGGCCGCCACTTCTGCTGCCCCTTCTCCATACAGGTAGCGGGAATTAAAAAAAGTCTCTATACCGCTTGCCTTCCGGTTAAAAGCAGCATTGGCATGAATGGACACAAAGAGATCCCCTCCCCATTGGTTAGCCATCTCCGTCCTCTGATCCAGAGGAATAAAACGATCATCCGTCCTGGTTAGATAAACGTCAATCCCTGCTTCATCCTTTAAAAGATTAGCTACCTCCAAGGCCACAGCAAGACTAACCTCTTTCTCTTTTAAACCGGTGGAGCCAATTGCTCCTGGATCTTCCCCTCCGTGTCCAGGATCTAATATTACTTTATAAACTCGGAGGTTTTCCTCCGAAACCGATTCAGATGAAGAGTAAGGAAATTCTCGTGGTTTTAATAGATCCGCTATGGGATCTTCCCTCGGACTTTTTACCTCGATAACCAGGCGATGAGGAGACTTCAGAGAAAAGATATCATAGGTATACTCTGAATTCATTAAATCCAGGACTACCCTGGTCACGTGTTCACTATCCTGTGAGAGACGAAGCCGTTGAACAAATCTATCCCTTATGTCAATTTTTCGCTCCAAGGAAGTAAGCTTAGCTGGATAAAGGTTAATCAGCAATCGGGGAGGATTAGTTAGATCCCTGATGATGTAACTAACTTCGCCGGATACCTCCAGAACTACCCGGGTATAGGTGAGATAGGAGTGAAATCTTACCTTCTCGACTCCATGATCTTGATAAGCCTTTGCCGGAGGAGCGAACAGGAGTAAAGGGGCAAGGAGAATTAATATTTTGCTGATCTTATTCATTCTGCTTCAACTTCTATGTGTTCTACTTCAATGGGGTGCGGTTTTAGCCAACCTTAGCCTTAACCATCTCCTTCCTTTTTCTCATAATACCCAATTTTTCCCTGATCTTTCGCTCAATTTCATTCCTGAGAGAAGCATTTTTTATGTCCTTAAGAAACTCTCGGGCACTTTCCTTTCCCTGTCCCAATTGGGTATCTCCATAAGAATACCAGCTTCCCGATTTTTTAAGAATGCCAAGATCTTCTCCGAGATCCAAAATGCTTCCCTCCTGAGAGATCCCCTCTCCAAAAAGTAGGTCAAACTCGGCCTTCCTGAAAGGTGGAGCAAGCTTGTTCTTAACCACAGTGATCTTAGTTCTGTTACCTATCTGCGTATCCCCCCTGGTCAAAGATGCTCTCCTTCGAATATCTATTCTTACGGAGGCATAAAACTTGAGGGCCCGGCCTCCCGGGGTCACCTCCGGATTGCCAAACATTATTCCAATCTTCATCCTCAATTGATTGACAAAGATGGTGCAGGTCTTAGAATTGCTTATGGCTCCGGTTAACTTACGAAGTGCTTGAGACATAAGCCTTGCCTGAAGACCAACATGGGAGTCACCCATTTCCCCTTCCAGCTCGGCTCGGGGAACCAGAGCAGCCACTGAGTCTATGATGATCAAATCTATGGCATTACTGCGGACTAAAAGCTCAGCTATCTCCAGAGCCTCCTCTCCAGAGTCAGGCTGGGAGATGAGAAGGTTTTCCATATCCACCCCCAAATTCTTAGCATAGGTAGGATCTAAGGCGTGCTCCGCATCAATAAAAGCAACTATTCCATCCATTTTTTGAGCTTCAGCAGCAACATGCAAAGCCAGAGTAGTTTTACCACCCCCTTCAGGACCAAATATCTCCACTACTCTTCCCCGGGGAAGCCCTCCTATACCCAGAGCCGCATCCAGGGCAATACTCCCTGTAGGAATTACTTCTACATCCATTCTGGCCGCTCTTTCCCCCAGGCGCATGAGTGATCCCTTGCCAAATTGGCGCTCAATCTGTTGCCTGGCTATATCCAGAGCTTTCATCTTCTCTTCTCTCATAGCTATTCTCCTTGATCTCCACTTAAAGATAATTGCTCTAAAACCGTATAAATTGGCCCGCTGGGAGTGAGGCGACTCTCAATTACACTGATCTCCCTCACCTCCATCACACCTGCCACACCCTCTTTTTCTCTTAAGATAAGATCACTTAATTTCCGGGGTTCTACTAACGATTTCACCCTACCTAGAGTCAGGTGGGGGGTCCACTTCTTATTTTCTTTAGAAAACCCATTCTTTTCTAAACGGTCTTCCAGCTCGCTAGATAGCTTTCGCAAAGTAGTGCTCCCACTATCCACTCCCAGCCAGATAACTCTGGGAGAAGAAAGACTGGGAAAAGCACCTACTCCTTTGACTTCCATGAGGAAAGGAGAAAACTTTTGCGCTATTTTTTGCGTTACCTCAATTACCGCTCCCAGTTTTTCTTTTTTTATCTCCCCTAAAAACTTTAGGGTAAGATGAATCAAAAATGGATTCACCCACTTAATTTTATCTTCCGTTCCCCTAAGCTTACCTTGAATCTGAACTACCACCTTCCTGATGGACTCAGAAAGCTCTACAGCTATAAATACCCTCATCTTTCTCTTATTGTCGTTACTAGCCTACCTTATCCTCATAACATGTCAAGTTAATGAAGAAGATTTTCCTTCAATGACCAAGGTGAACTCCCCCCTGGGTTCTTTCTCCTCAAAGATGGCCTCTACTTCACTTATCTTCCCTCTTATTATCTCCTCAAATTTTTTGGTAAGTTCCCTGGCTACGGCTATCTGGCGATCTCCCAGAATCTTTCGAATCTCTGGTAAAATCTTCCTTACCCTGTGAGGCGCCTCATAGATGACAATGGTTCTTTCCTCCTCTTTTAATCGATTTAGCTTCTTTAACCATTCAGTCTTCTTTCTTCCCAGAAATCCCTCAAAGACAAAGCTCTGAGTGGGAAGACCTGAGGCAACTAGGCCAAGAGCCAGGGCAGTGGGACCGGGGATGGGGGTAACCTCGATTCCCTCCTTTACTGCTTCTTTTATCAAATGATAACCAGGATCCGAGATTCCTGGCATACCCGCGTTACTTACCAGAGCAATATCTTCTCCTGCCTTTAACTTTTTGATTAAATAAGGAATTTTTCGCAGCTGGTTGTGCTCGTAGAAGCTGGTTAAAGAGGTGTGAATATCATAATGGGACAAAAGCTTACGTGTGTGTCTGGTGTCTTCGGCGGCAATGAGGCTCACTCTTTTTAAGAGCTCCAGGGCTCTTAAACTGATATCCTTCAAATTTCCGATAGGAGTTCCTACCGGATAAAGAATGCCTTTTTTCATCTTCTATCTCCACGAAAAAAGTCTAAGGT
>JAUWXE010000048.1 GCA_030616535.1 Candidatus Aerophobota bacterium | reverse complement strand
TTATCCTTCAACTGATAAAGGTTAGAATATTTTATGACCTCGTTTTTCAGCATCTCAACGTATCTAGTTGCGGTCGTTACTATTGGAGTTAAGGACCCCAAACACATATGGATGGCACTTGAAACCACAACTTCCCTCTTTCCTACATCCTTCCTGTGTATAAGGAAACAATCAGATGCATGTAAGTAAGTGTATAGCCTGTCTGTGGAAGGGACCTCGTACCTTAATTCAATGAAGTTTCTACTCGCTATCTCATCCAATCTTGTAGCAACTCTTGGATCGGCTACTATCACGTATTTTAGCGGGAATTTCTCATTTACTTCTTCAATGATGGGGAACAAAGGTATGTAATCCTCGATCCTCCACCCGAAACTGAGTATTATTCTCTTGCTTTGAGGCAGATTTAACCTCCCTCTCGCCTCTCTCATGTCTCCTTTCACCACAGGATAATAGGGATAGGGTATTATCCTACATTCCTCCTCTCTAAATGCTTTGCTCAGGACTTTCCTGTATCTCTCATCAAAACAAACCAGCGCGTCCCAATCGAACTCAGTGAATGGGGATGAACTAGGGGTTCTTTCGTGAACTATGTAGATTGTCCTGGCTTTTTCCTTTATTCTAGAGTATATCTGGCGAAACTGCTCCATACAGGTTATAAAACCAAACCCTTGGGCTATGAATATGTTGTACTCGAGGTTCAAAAAAGGTCTGGGATCGAGCTCCTTCTCAACCTCCTTCCATCCGAATCTATATATGCTATAACACCTCCTAACATCTTCCTCATCTGACTCCACGGTGAGTTTATCGTCGTTAAATGGGGTGAGTATGAATAGCTCGTAACCTCGCTTCATAAGTTCTCTTCCGATGAGTTCTGCCCATAAAGAAGTCCCACAGGCTGCATTCCACCTGGACATAAGGGCGATTTTCAACATGGTTTCCATCCCTTCAAAGATGTCGTTCGTTTGTTCAATTTATGCCCCAGCATTTCATATAGCTCATTTTTTTCAATTTCTTCCTTTTCAAAAATTCCATCTAAGGGACTTTTTATGAGAGAAAGATTTCTCTGGCTCACCTAGGTGTAGATCTGGGATTATGGTCACCAGGTCATGGCAAGGTGGAAAACGTCGACCAAGCTATCCTAAAAGAGCCCAGGGCATTCCGGTAAGAAGTATACTTAACTTGAGGATCCCCATGAAGACAAAATTGAAAATCCCGCTTATAAGCAAGATAATGAGGATGATGAAACCAAAGGGTTCAATTCTGCTCAATCGGTAACTGTACTCCTCGGGGAGAAGCCCGGTCAAAATTCGGGAACCATCAAGGGGAGGAATGGGAATTAAATTAAAGATACCCAGCAAAAGATTGATGGTAACTCCGTAAAAAAGAATGATCGCGGCTAGAGATGCCTGAAAAGCAAAAAGGCGAAAGAGAAGAGTTAAAAGAAGAGCGACGCCGAAATTGGTAGCCGGACCTGCCAGTCCAATCCACATCATATCTCGCTTGGGATCATTTAAATTATAGGGATTTATGGGAACTGGTTTGGCCCAGCCAAATATGAACCCCGGAGCTCCAAAAATACTCATCAGGATCATAATGAATGGCAGAAGTATGGAGCCGATGGGGTCCAGATGAGGGATGGGATTGAGGGTAATCCTTCCCGCCTGTCTTGCCGTGGGATCACCATGATGCTCAGCCGCAAGCCCATGTGCACATTCGTGCAGAATTATAGAGAAAAGTAAAATTATGAGAGAAGAAAATAAGATAAGTGCTCTCATTCTTTTTCCTTGAGGGGAAAATTATCCCTTACATACTTTATTTCCTCTTCCTTCGTCTTTATCCTTTCGTCCAATCGAGCTTTTTTAAGCTCTTGCAGAATCTGACTGAATCTTGGGGAAGGTAGGTAGCCAAGACGTTTTAGGTCGTTTCCGTCTATCTCAACTTTTACCTGCTTTAATTTTGCTAGATAATGGAATATCCGACGTTCCAGCATTTTCTCTCCCGTTTTAGCTATAGCAAATAGTAGAATCTCCTGGGAAAAGGGCTCAAGCAAATGGTAAATAAAACTGGGAGCAAGTGATCCCGGAGGACCTAACTTTCTAACTATCTTTTCTGCCTCCAGCCTACCTCTGATAAGGGAATCCCTTTCTTCTCTACTAAAGCGGTATCTCTGACAGAATTCTTCTACCTCGGCCTCACTCATGTCATCCAATAACAATAACAGACGAATCAGCCATCTCTTGACTTCTCTGGGGAAAAGGACCTGGAAACGGGCAAAGATATCCACCAGATAATCCAGTTTTCTTTCTTTTTCCACGGTAAGCTGGAGCTTAGGATGGACGGCCTCAAGGACACCCAGCTCCTGCATCCGATGAATGACTTTACCTGGTTTGTCTTCCTCCAGAATTTGAATCAGTTCTTCCCGAATCCTTTCTCCACTTAATCGGCTTAGAGCTTTACTTCTAAGGGCTTCCTCAATTAGCCTTGCCGTCCGCTCCTCCAGGCTGAACCCATATCTCTGCTCGAATCTTACTGCCCGAAAGACTCTGGTAGGATCCTGGATAAAGCTATCCTCACGTAAAACTCTCACCTTCCTTTGCTCAAGATCAAGCTGTCCGCCGAAGAAATCTATGAGATTGCCGAAACTATCCGGGTTAAGATCGATGGCCATGGTATTCACGGTGAAATCCCGACGAGATAGATCTTCCTGCAAAGAAGCTGGCTCAACCTCAGGCAGGGCAGCCGGCTGAGGGTAGAACTCTTTGCGGGCAGTGGCAACATCCAGTTTAAAGCCATCGGGAAGGGTAACAGCGGCGGTTCCGAATTCGGCGTACTTCTTTACCCGTCCCTCCAACTCCTTGGCAAATTGACCAGCAAACTTGATCCCATCTCCCTCAATCACCAGATCTACATCCAGATTCTCTATCCCCAATAAGAGATCACGCACAAATCCTCCCACTATAAAGGCTCTGTATCCCAGCTCGATGGCTATGCGGCCAGCTTGCTGGAGAATTCGATGAACTCTTTTGGGAATCCTTGCTTCGAGCAACTTTATGAGATTCTCCTGGTTTTTACCTTCTCCTAGGTTCTTTTTTCTCCCATGAAGAGCCTCTAAGAGGTCGGAACCGGTAATAATCCCCACTAGTTTTTCCTCCTCCATGACCAAAAGTCTTCTGGTTTCTTCCTCCATCATAACCTGTTGAGCTTTCTTAATTGAGACATAGGGAGAGACAGCCGGGACTTTGGGGGAAAGGTAGCTTTTTAAGGGGGTTTTTTCCGAATTATGAGCCATAAGATGGTCTATTTTTTCCCGCGAAATTATTCCTACCACCTTTCCATCATCCATCACCGGAAGATCCTCCACCCCGTGCTCATTTAGTATCTTCTTGGCCTCCTTAAAGGAAGTCCCAGGTGAGGCTATCCTTACAGGAGTAATCATTACCTCACCTACAGTGACTCGGGGTTCTATTTTTTCTTCAAGAACTTGATAGAGCTTGTGTTCTAGCTCCTTGAGATTACCTTCTTTAATCAAGGCTGAGGCGGCGAAATTATGTCCACCTCCCCCGAAAGTGGAAAGTATTTCACTTACGTTGACCGAGGGAGTTCTACTCCTGCCAATGAAGTACGTTCGATCTTTGGACTTTATGAGAGTAAAAACCACCTCCAGATTTCTCAAATCGATGAGCTTATGTAGAGGAAGAGAAAGTCCTCCTACAAATTCGTCAATTTCAGTAACTATTACCACCACCTCAACTCCATTAATTAGCCTCATCTTAGCCTTTTCCAAGAAATCATTGAAAAGAAGATTTTGCTTTTCCGTGAGTGGTCCATTTAAAAAACTGGAGATAAGCTCGAGATTAGCTCCCTGAGAAAGGAGAAATCCCGCGGCCTCAAGATCCAAGGGGGTGGTGGAGGTAAAACTTAAAGAACCAGTATCTTCATAAATTCCTAGAGCGAAAAGAGTCGCCTCCGCCCGGGCAATAGAAATACCTTGTTTCTTTATTATGTGGACCAGGATACTGGTGGTAGCGCCCACTTCTTTGCACACGCCCCCATCCCCTTCTATATCCTGGGGATGAGGAGGATGATGATCATACAGGTAAATTTCCACTCCCCTTTTACCAATAAGTTGACGGAAAATCCCGAGGCGATTAGCCCAACGGGTGTCTACCAGAATCAGACGATCTACCGTATCCAGGTTAACTTTTTCTACAGGGATATTCTGCAACATCTTCCCATAAAGACAGATAAATTGGCTTACTTCCTTGGCTACCGATCCGGGAAGGCATATCTTGGCCTCAGGATAAAGTTTCCTGGCCGCTACGGTAGCAGCCAAGCCATCAAAGTCCGTCCCTGTGTGGGTGGTAATTATCTGCATTTTGGATACCCCACTGGAACTAAAATATCAGATTGAGCCTGGCTGTCAAGGAGGTTTAAGCTCGGGGATGATATTTTTTATAGACCTTTTTCAGGCGTTCCTGGGTTATGTGAGTGTAGATCTGAGTGGTAGAAATGTTGGTATGTCCTAAAAGCTCCTGTACGAAACGAAGATCAGCATCCCGGGAGAGAAGATGAGTGGCAAAAGAATGGCGAAGAGTATGAGGGGAGATCTTTTTAGTTATACCAGCTTTTTGACTGTACTTTTTGATAATCTTCCAGTGGGTCTGTCGGGAAAGGCGCTTTCCATAACGGTTACAAAACAAGGCTAGCTTATTGGCTTTTTCTATCTTTCTTTTTCCCAAATAGAGCCTCACCCATCGGCAGGCTTGCCTTCCCAGAGGAACAATGCGTTCCTTAGAGCCTTTACCCAAGACCTTTACCCATCCCACTTTAAGATTTAAATCGGTGAGGTCAAGATTAACTAACTCCGATATACGAAGGCCAGCCCCATATATAACCTCCAGGATAGCCCTATCCCTGGATCCATATTCTTCATCGACAGAGGGAGCCTCCAAAAGGGTCTCGACTTCTTTCTCGGAAAGAAAAGAAGGGATCTTTCTTCCCCGCCGAGGGGAGCTAATTCCCTCCACCGGATTATGATCAATCTTCCCCTCGGTGTAGAGAAACTTGTAGAACATTCTTATCACGGAGAGTTTTCGATTTAGAGTGGAGGATCCATTCCCTTTTTCTCTTAGGGTGGCCAAATAATTTCCCATCAGAGTCGAATCCACCTGGAAAAAGCCTTTTTTTAGCCAATTTCTGAACTGACAAAGATCTCTTCTATAAGCCTGTAAAGTGTTAGGGGAAAGACCCCTTTCTACCTCCAAATAGCTAATAAAGGACTCAATTAAATTACGAGACAAGCTCCTCGCCTTCTCTTAAAGCCTTCTCATTCAGGGAGAGAAGATCTAACTTATCGGCTGAAATCACTTTTTTAAAGGAGTGGACTAAACTTTCCAGCTCAACCACTCCCGTTTTTTTGACCCAGGCCCCCAGAGCAACCATGTTAGCAATGCGGGAGCTACCTATTCTCTCGGCTATTTCGTTGGCCGGAATCCTGATTATCTCTATGTCTTCGTGGAAAAGCTCATCTTTTACCAGAGAGCTATTGATGAAAGCCCTTCCTTTTGCTTTAATGCGAGGAAAAAACTTAAGATAGGAGGGATGACTCATCATAATTGCATTTTGAGGATTAGCCACCACCGGGGAAGCAATAGGTGAATCCGAAACTATCACAGTACAATTGGCGGTTCCTCCCCGCATCTCTGCTCCATAGGAGGGAAAGTAGACCACTTCTTTACCCTCTTTTAATCCGGCATAGGCAAGGAGTTTTCCGGCAAAGATGATTCCCTGTCCTCCGAATCCAGCTATTAAGAGATCTTCGTACATTTCAAATTGCCTCCCGGGCCTTTTTCACTCCTTCCTGGATGAGTCTGTCTAATTGGCTTTGGCTAGAGGCCTCAGCATAAACTCTCACTTTGGGTTCGGTCCCCGAGGGTCGAATGAGAAGCCAGCTGTCATCCTTCATGAAGAATTTAACCCCATCGATAGTTTTAATCCGCCTGATGGGTATTCTGCCTAAGGTCAAAGCCGATGAGGAAGAAAGTTTTTTTATCATCTTTGGTTTATTCACTCCTGCCTCGGCAAAATCTACTCTTTTGAAGAAAGAGGCACCAAATCTATCCTCCATTTTTTTCAAAATTGCAGCAAGGGGTGAGCCTATTCTGGTAATCATCTCCACAAAAAGAAGACCCGAAAGAATGCCATCTCGCTCCATGAGATAGCCCCGAAAGCCGTACCCTCCACTTTCCTCACCCCCAAAGAGAATATCCTTTTCTTGCATCTTATCACAGACGTATTTAAAGCCTACCGGTACCTCATCTAAAGATAAGTTAAACTTTCTGGCTATTCTTTCTGGCTGATAACCCAAGGAGACCGTTTTTACAACCCCCCCTCGGAGATTTTTTCCCTCTACCAGGTATAAAAGAAGAAGGGAGAAAACCTGGTGAGGGGTAAGATATTTTCCCTCATTATCTACTATTCCTAATCTATCTGCATCCCCATCAGTGGTTACTCCCAAATCTGCTTCCTCCTTTATTATCTTCCTTTTCAGATCCTCGAGGTTCTCCTCAATAGGCTCAGGATTTATCCCGCCAAATCCCGGATTGTATTTGTGATGAATAGTAATCACCTCACATTTCGATGAAGCAAGGATTCTTTCCACAAGGCCGTCTCCGACGCCGTACATCGGATCATGGATGACTTTAAGATGCGCCTTCTTTATTAGATCCCTGTCCAGAAAGGATTCAACCTTCTTGAGATAACCAGGGACCAGATCCTCTCTTTTCAGGAGCCCTTTCTTTTCAGCTTCTCTTAGGGAAATCTTTTTTGGCTTGTGTTTATCAAGGAAGGATTCGATAGCGTTGGTAGTCTCGGGAGGGGCTGAGCCCCCAAAAGATCCCCTGATTTTGACCCCGTTAAACTTAGGAGGATTATGAGAGGCGGTGATCATCACGCCTCCTGCTGAATTCTTGTCCGTTACGGCGAAGGAAACGCACTGGGTAGGAATATCCTCTTGAGAAAGCACTACTGAAAGACCGTTACCGGCAAGGATTTGGGTGACTTCTTCAGCAAATTCCCTGGACAAAAAGCGGGCGTCATATCCTACGACTAAGCCTTTTTTCCGGTCTGGCCGGGTTTGGTAGTAATCGGCAATGGCTTGGGCAACTTTAGCTACATTGGCAAAAGTGAAATCATCAGCAATTACTCCCCTCCAGCCATCGGTTCCAAATTTAATCTTTCCCATATGCTCATCCTCAATTTTTTTTAGAATAACTGATCAGGCGAATCTATCCTACTACAGCCACCAGAAAATGTCAATTATGAAGTCCCGAGATATTTCTTGACCGCCCCATAGCTAGATGCTATCATAGGAAAGCTATTGCTCAAATGGGAGTATTAAATGGATGTGTTAGGGCTGGGAGCTCTAAATGTGGATTTGATTTACGAGGTTGACCTCACCCTTTTGGGATTAGAGGCGGGAAGAGAAAAAGTTGGCAGTTACCACGAGTTTGAGGATCTTTTAAATTCATTAAAAAATAAGGCTAAACTGAGGATAAAAAATGGGGGAGGCTCAGCAGCTAATACCATCTATGCCCTGGCTAAAATGGGATTTTCCTGTGGTTATCTGGGTAAAGTAGGAAAAGACGAGGAAGGAGACTTCTTGCTGGAAGGACTGATGAAGGTGGGGGTGAATACTGAAAAGATCAAACGAGAGGGAAGAAGTGGATTATGTGTTGTCCTATTGGGTAAGAGAAAGGATAGAAGTATCATTATCCTTCCTAATACTAACGACACCCTTTCTTACTCCGACCTTGACCCCAGGTATGTAGATGAAGCAGAGTTTTTGCATATGAGTTCCTTCCTGGGTGAGCTGCCTTTTAAGGCCCAAAAGAGAATTGCCAGGAAAACCAGGGCTAAGATAAGCTTTGATCCTGGTGAACCCCATGCCAGTAAGGGGATAAATGAGCTCATTCCTATTCTGGA
>JAUWXE010000032.1 GCA_030616535.1 Candidatus Aerophobota bacterium | reverse complement strand
TTTTCTATCAAATGCTCCTCATCTTTTTTAGTCAAGGCATTGAATACGGGTTGGTTAGTCTGATTCTCCATTATCCATTCTCGGGCAAATTGCCCGGATTGAATCTCGTGTAAGATCTTTCGCATCTCCTCTCGGGTCTTCTCGGTTATAATTCGGGGACCCCTGGTTAAGTCTCCATACTGGGCAGTGTTACTTATGGCTGATCTCATCCCACTTAATCCACTCTCCTGCAGAAGATCCACGATGAGCTTTAGTTCGTGTAAACACTCAAAATAAGCCATTTCAGGCTGATAACCTGCTTCTATCAGAGTCTCAAATCCAGTCTTAATCAAAGCGGTAACTCCTCCACATAAAACCACCTGCTCTCCAAATAGATCTGTTTCTGTCTCTTCCCGGAAAGTGGTCTCGATAACTCCGGCTCTGGTCCCTCCAATGCCCTTGGCATAGGCTAAAGCAATCTTTTTTGCTAAGCCACTGGTATCCTGCTCGATGGCGATCAAACAGGGAACTCCCTTTCCTTCTTGGTAAGTTCTGCGCAGCAGGACTCCCGGGGCTTTAGGGGCTACCATGAAGACATCCACATTCTGGGGGGGAACAATCTGGTGAAAATGAATGTTAAATCCATGGGAGAAGCCCAGGGCATTACCTGGTTTTAAAAAAGGGAGGATATCGGCCTGGTAGAGTTTTGCCTGGAATTCATCAGGAATGAGAATCTGGATAATGTCAGTTTCTTGAGCTACCTTTTTGGCGATCTGTACCTCAAATCCTGCCTCTTTTGCCCGCATCCAACCAGGTGAACCCTCGAGTTCACCTACTATGACTTTAAGCCCACTGTCTCTCAAGTTTTGCGCCTGAGCATGCCCCTGATTTCCGTAACCAACTATGGCAATCACTTTTTCTTTTAGGATACTTAAATCGGCATCCTTCTCATAATAGATCTTGGCCATCAGCTTTCTCCTCTCAATAAATGGGTATTCCTTCCCTTTGGGTTATCTCACGGAACTTCATCATCAATTTTTTGGTGGTTAGCCCTGGCATCCCATCTCCAATCACTCTTCCATCTATTTTGGTCACCGGCATCACCTCCGCAGCCGTCCCGGTGAGGAAACACTCCTCACTGGAGTAAAGAGCCACCGGGGTAAAAATCTTCTCTTCCACAGGAATTCCTTCCTCTCGAGCCAAATCCATTACTGCGTCCCGGGTAATTCCCTTCAGGATCCCTATCCAGGCGGGAGGGGTGATTAAGTTGCCATCTTTCACCATGAAGATGTTATCAGCCGTACACTCGGCGACATACCCATCCTGGTTTAACATTATCCCCTCCGGCATCCCCTGGAGGTTTGCCTCCAATTTAGCCAGGATGTTATTGAGGTAATTGAGAGACTTTATTCTGGCATTTAAGGCAGAGGGAATATTCCTTCGGGTGGAGACAATTACTGTCTCCAGGCCCTTTTCATAAAATTCTTCCGGATATATGCTTATCTTATCGGCAATAATAATAACGTCCGGGTGAGGACATTTACGTGGATCAAGACCCAGATCTCCTTCTCCTCGAGATACTACCAATCGAATATAGGCATCCTTTAATTTATTCTTCCTCAAAGTCTCAAGCAGCCTGCCTTTTAACTCTTCCCTTGATAAGGGGATCTCTAAGCCGATGGCCTTAGCCGATTCCCATAACCTCTGGAAGTGCTCCTCAAGCTTAAAGACCTTTCCCCCATAGGCAGCTATTCCCTCAAAGACCCCGTCTCCGTAAAGAAATCCGTGGTTAAAAACAGAGACTTTAGCCTGATCCTTGGAAAAATATTCTCCATTTATATAGACCCATTGTTCCATCTCCTCACTCCTCATTTCATATTAACACAATCTTTGCTGCCTAGAAACTCTAATAGCTCATAGCTGATTGCTCATAGGTCAAAACCGAGGAAACAAGTCCGAGGTCCTAAGTCCTAGTGACTTATTGTTGTTTTTTGGGCCTCATCTGAGGAAAGAGAATAACGTCCCGAATGGAGGCAGAGTCAGTTAGTAACATAACTAACCTATCTATTCCTATTCCCAGGCCCCCGGTAGGAGGCATCCCATATTCTAGTGCTTCCAGGAAATCCTCGTCCAGTGACTGAGATTCTCCTTTTACTTCCATCATCCTCTTTCTCTGATCAATGGGATCATTCAATTCAGAGTAAGCATTACCCAGTTCTTCTGCCCCTATGAAGATCTCAAATCTCTCAATGAGAGCTGAATTTTCTTTTTTTCTCCTGGCCAGGAGTGAAGTTTGGAAAGGATAGTCAATTACAAATGTGGGCTGAACGAGCTTGGGGGCAACCTGGTGGTCCAGAAGATGTTCGATTATCTGATCGTCTCGTAACCCCTCCACTGCTAACCCTAACCCAGCGGCAGTTTTTCTGAGCCGAGATGTGTCCTGGAAATCCAGTTCAATGTCGCCCATCTCCTTTAAAGCTCTCTCAAAAGTTATCCTTCTCCAGGGAGGAGAAAGGTTAATTTCATCTCCTTGATAGCTAATCTTGAGGGTTCCCTTTAACTTACCGGCTACTTCACACACGAGCTCCTCGGTGAGTTTCATCATCTCCTCATAGCTGCTGTAGGCAGAGTAAACCTCAAGCATGGTAAATTCAGGATTATGGAGTCTATCCATCCCCTCATTTCTGAAATTCTTGTTTAGCTCGTATACCTTTTCTATCCCCCCCACTACCAATTTCTTCAGATAAAGTTCCGGGGCAATCCGAAAATACAAGTCCTCCCCCAGGGCATGATGATGAGTCCGAAAGGGCCTGGCGGTAGCACCCCCAGGGATGGGCTGCATCATAGGTGTTTCCACCTCCAAAAATCCCTTTTTATTCAAAAAGTCTCTTATGAATTTAATTATGGCTGCCCGATCCAGAAAAATCTTTTTAGTGTTCGGATTTGACAGAAGATCAAGATAGCGTTTTCGGTAGCGGAGTTCAACATCCTGGAGTCCATGCCACTTCTCTGGAAGGGGACGAAGTGACTTTGCCAGAAGGAAAAAATCAAGAGCCTCCACAGTTAACTCTCCCGTCCTGGTCCGGAAAACTCTTCCCTTCACTCCCACAATATCTCCCAGGTCCAGCTTTTTAAACAGAAAATACCTTTCCCCTAAAGTCTCTTCTCTTGCGTAAATCTGGATTTTGCCTTCTGCGTCTCGGACATCGGCAAAGCTTGACTTTCCATGCCCCCTTAGGGCGGTAATTCTTCCTGCTATTTCCACCTTTACATCTGTCTTCTCGCCCGAGGTCACAGTTTCACACTTTCTAGCTATCCACCCGGTGGTATGACGGGGAATAAATCTGGTTAGATAGGGGTTTTCTTCTTTTTCCATCCAGAGTTTAAGCTTATCCTTGCGCTCCTTTACTAGACGCTCCTCTGGTGAATTTATCCTCCTCTTTTTTTCCTCCATGTGAACCACGCTTCTCATCACTAATTTTGCCTATTTTACATAACTACTCGGCCTTGTCAACACGCCCGACGACGTAACCATTGGATTAATCCAGAGATTATCACCGAGAGGATCTTTAAAGGATTAAGAGAATTTGAAACATGCTGGAAAGATGGGAGAATTCTGAGAGTGAGGGAAAAAAAAGCTAGAGCTAACCCCTGCTTCGATTTTTCAGCATCCCCCGCTGAATCAACATAAAAAGACCTACAGCCATAATTATGTCCCCCACACCTACAACCCTGGGTCTGGGATAGGGAGGCGGTAAGGGTATTACGTCTGCCAGAAATTTTAGCCGCGTGCTTTCGGTTAACACGGTATGTATGACATAGGCTTTGCTCTTCAAGAGGGGTAAAATATTGAGTAATCCTGCCCGAGAAAGAGCATCAACTGAGACCGGCATCTTACCACCATTGGCGAGAATGACTATAAAATTAATAAGAATTCCGGCTCCTAAAATTTTCATCTCTCTTATATGTTTGTTATACCAGATTGCCACCAACAGTAATGAGTAAGAAAATATGTAAAGATATACTCCCCAGTTTTCCAGTAACGGCAAGCCTCGCTCCCCAAAATAGACCAGAGCATACTGGATTAGAAATGGTAGTATTATTAGCTCTATCCTCCTCAGAGGAAGATTGCCTAGCCTTGTTAGCTTTCCCCTCCGCAACAGCCCAATTATTAAGGAGATAACCAATACGTCAAGTAGCATTTTGATTTAAGACTTCGAGGAAGGCTTCCACCACCTTTTCATCGAACTGGATGCCCATCTTTTTCTTGAGTTCAGCTACGGCTCTTTGGTGAGAATAAGCCGGACGGTAAGGTCTCTTAGAAGTCATGGCATCGTAGGCATCTACCACCGCAAGGATTCTAGCCCCTACAGGAATATCCTCCCCTCTCAATTTTTCCGGATATCCTTCACCATTGTACCTCTCGTGGTGATAATATACCAGTTTGGAAGCCTTCCTGAATGAGCCAATCTGCGAAAGTATATCTGTCCCGATCCTGGAATGTTCTTTTACCTCTAACCATTCCTTTTCTGTCAGCGATTCGGGTTTACCCAAAATCCTATCATTAATGCCGATTTTGCCAATGTCATGCAGTATGGCAGCATACCGTAATGTCTCTACTTTATCTATAGAAAGTCCTAGTGTCCTTGCTGTAGCTACAGCATATTCAGCCATTCTTTTAGAATGTTTCTCAGTGTAAGGGTCCCTTGCCTCTACAGCTGCTGCCAGGGCTTCTAAAGTATTTAAGTGCTCTCTGCGCATATCAGTGTACAGTTTGTAAACATAATAAGCTATATACAGAGGGAAGAAAAGAAACAAAACAGCCCACCATGCTATCTGCCTGTATATCACCGCCATTAAAAAGGCGATGGGAGTTTGAGCCAGATAATTCGGAGCAGTCCATTTAACGTTGGCCAACCACATATCTAAAGGGGAGACTTTCTGCTGCAGAGCAAGAGCAATCTGTACTGAAAATGTGTTGACAATAAAATAGGCCGCTGCCGAGGGTATTACTGGAAGAACATAACTAATTGAATCAGTGGTGACAAGCGTCCCGCCCGTTTGCCGGAAAATAACCCAGGCCACTGATACGGAGAGGGTAAGCTGGGCAGCATTAAACAACACTCGATACCACGGTTGTCTCTGAGTCCGTCCAACTCCTATCACTGTACCAGATATAGCTATCCAACTGCTGATTCCGGGACCATAAATAAGAAGAGTAGCATAAACTACCGGAAAGCCAAGAGTCATGAAACCACCGTGCTGGAGGGGAATGGGCAGCGATTCAACCACTATCACCAATATTGCCCAGAAAAGAAGTCCCTTTAGTACATCCCCGCTTGGTGTAATATTAAGTGTCCAGTAGTATAAGAAACCCCCTCCAGCTACGATAACAATCCCCACGTATATCTGCACCTTCTTAGGAAGATCTGGCACGATCCGCTCTCTCTTTATTTAAATATATTAGCGCACTTTCTCTTACCAATGACAGTTGGCACCACCGGCAAGCAGAAGCGCCACGATAGCAAACAGAACCTTCATTAGCTTTGCCTTCATTTATCTCACCTCCTCATTTTCAAAAGTAAATCCAGAATCTCTTCTTACCAATGACAGTTGGCACCACCGGCAAGCAGAAGCGCCACGATAGCAAACAGAACCTTCATTAGCTTTGCCTTCATTTATCTCACCTCCTCTTTTTCGCTCTGATTCTTCCTTACAGAGCTTATTGAAGTACAATTTGCCTAAAACTCCCATTCGAGTGCTTAAACAAATTCTTTTCAAAAAGCAAAAACCCACTCTTTCACTCGAAAGAATGGGCTTTTCAGGTTCGATCTATATAGCTTCGGCAAGCCACCTACCTCTCTATGAGGCCTGTGCCTTTGCGCCCTATTCTTTCGAATAGTTTGCCCTTTCGGCTATACGCTCTTATGTCTTGTCCATAAACTACAAAGTTCGACATACTAATAATAAGAGATTAAAAAGATTTGTCAAGGGAAAGGGGGAATTTTTGACATTGGGAATAAGCTTGGTATAATCATAAATGCCGATGGAGAGTAAGTATTGAACTGTTAAAAAACAGTAAAAAGAAGAATAGCCAAAAAGGCAGTTTTTTTTCGAGTTAAGTCTTATAAAAGAAGGAATCAACTTGATGGCTGACGCCCTGGGGAAGAAATCAACGCAAGCACGGGAATTGAAAAAGAAACTGAGGCAATACCTCAATCGGATAGAAAAAGAGCATGAGGCAAAAATCAGCCGACTAAAAAGGTCATATGATGAGTTAAAGAGCCTGCTTGAAGCCGAAAGGCTGATAAACTCTAGCCTGAACCTTAGAGAAGTGCTTGAACATAGTATGCACGCGGTTGAAGAAGTTATGGGAGTTGAGTGGGGTATCATTTTTCTAATAGACAAAGAAACCGGTAAGCTGATTCCTAAAGTATGGAGAGGATACCAGAAGGAAACAATAAAAAAGAGATTAAAGGTAGATGAAAAAGAGAGTGTTTATCGAGCCATCAGGGAAAGAGAAGCTCTCATAATTTTGAATAAAGAAGATCTCGCACGTGTAAAAGGGGAAAAACCCCCTGGATCTCGACTAGCCGTGCCCATAATTTTTCAAAATCAAGTTACAGGTGCTCTATATCTAGAAAGTAAGAGGGTAAATTTCTTTACTCCGGATCACTTGAAACTACTGAAAGACCTAGCCAACCGGATAGGAATTGCCCTACATAATGCCTGTCTATACGAAGAGGCGAGGAAACTAGCTACAATTGATCCCTTAACTGAGCTTTATACCAGGCAGCAATTTGATGAGATACTTAAAAAGGAACTAGGAAGGGCAAAAAGATATCAAATAGACGTGTCCCTGGTGCTTGTCGATGTTAACAACCTAAAATATGTAAATGATCATCTTGGACATAACAAAGGGGATTATCTTTTAAAGGAAGCTGCTCGTCTTCTAAAAGAAAATGTAAGGAGCATGGATACAGTAGCCAGATACGGTGGAGATGAGATGGCTATTGTTCTTCCGAACGCTACCGGTAAGGAGACCAAAGTCGTAGTGGAGAGAATAAGGGAAGCAATTGAGGAGTGGAACCGGCAAAAGAAGGACTCGGAGCTCTCTATGAGCTTGAGTATAGGCTGGACTCTAGTCGATGGAAATATGAACCTATCAGAGGCAGTGGCCAGGGCAGACCAAAAGATGTACGAGGACAAGAGAACGGGGCAAGGTAGCCGCAACCTTTAGGTTGCGTAAAGATAAAGAAACTATTGTCTACAAGCGCAGGCTCTGAGCCTCGCGGCTACCATTTTTAGAAAGACTTACCTATTACTATTCCAACAGGGTAAACATCTAACGGGGTTTACCTTACTTATGGTTCATCCGGTAGCAGGCAACGTAATGCTCATCCCCGAAGGAGACAAGATCAGGCATCCTCTCCTCACATTCCTTGGCAGCCGAGGAACACCTGGTATGAAAAACACAACCAGAGGGAGGATCAATGGGGCTGGGTACGTCTCCTTTGAGGATAGTTCGATGACTCCTGACTTCAGGATCAGGAATAGGGATGGCAGAAAGAAGGGCCTGGGTGTAGGGATGCATAGGATTTTCAAATAACTCCTTGGTATCGGCCAGTTCCACGATTCTCCCCAGATACATCACAGCGATCCGATGGCTAATGTATTCCACCACCAGAAGATGGTGGGTGATAAAAAGATAGGTTAGACCAAAATCGCTCTGTAACTCCTGGAGCAGGTTAAGAATCTGAGCCTGCACTGAGACATCGAGAGCAGAAGTTGGCTCATCCAGAATTAGAAAGTCAGGATTTGTTGCCAGAGCCCTGGCGATAGCAATCCTCTGTCTCTGGCCTCCACTGAACTCATGGGGATACCGGAAGAGGTGATCCTCGCTCAGTCCTACTCTCTGCAAAAGATTTATCACTCGCTCCCTCTTTTCCAAGCCTTTGGCTAGTCCATGTACCGTTAGTGGCTCCCCGACGATGTCTTTGATCAGCATTCTAGGATTGAGGGAAGAGGAGGGATCCTGGAAAACTATCTGCATTCTCCTTCTCAGCTTTTTCAATCTCTTTCCTTCAAAATTAGAAAGATCGTGTGTTCTCTCAAGTTCTTGAAGCTTTTGAGAATTTGAATCTGTTGACTCTTCTAGTTTCTCCACCTCCTGTTTTATCTCTTCCGATATATCAAAGTAGATGTGTCCTTTGGTTGGTTTAAGTAAGCGCAGGATGGTCTTGCCCAGCGTTGTCTTTCCGCACCCGGATTCTCCCACCAGACCGAGACACTCTCCTTTTCTAATTTTTAAGTTCACACCATCCACCGCTTTTATGTCTCCTATTCTTTTTTTAAAAACCCCTCCCTGAATGGCATAGTATTTTTTTAGCTTTCTGACCTCTACCAAGATATTCATGTTCATCTCTGTCCAGTAAAAAGATGGCAGGCTACCAGATGGTTATTCTCCACCCGAGTAAGCTCCGGTTTTATTTGCCGGCAAATTTTCATCTGGTTAGGACAGCGAGGATGAAACCGGCAACCAGAAGGTGGATTTATTAGATTTGGCACAGTGCCTTTTATGCTTTTAAGCTTTCCCTTACCCCCTGGCTTGGGAATTGCGTTTATAAGTGCTTTAGTGTAAGGATGAAGAGAGTTTTTGAACAGTTCTTTTACTTCGCTTATTTCGCAAACGCTGCCGGCATACATTACTGCCACCCGATCGCACATCTCTGCCACCACTCCTAGATCATGAGTAATAAAAAGAACAGATGTGCCCAGATCTTTCCTTGATTTCCGAATGAGATCGAGAATCTGAGCCTGGATGGTAACGTCAAGATTGGAAGTAGGTTCATCAGCTATCAAAAGTTTGGGATGGCAAGCGAGTGCCATAGCTATGACTATTCGTTGCTGCATGCCTCCGCTGAGTTCATGGGGGTATCGATCTACCAGCTTCTGAGGATGGGGTACTCCCAGCTTCTTCAAGATTTCAATGGTCTCTTTTTTGGCTGATTTTTTTAACCAACCATTATAGCTACTGACAACAGGGATACCGGAAAGAAATTTTAGAAGAAAAGAATTCTCATCCACCAGCATTTTTCTATATGTCCCTCTTTTCATCTTATAGACTATCTTCTTCAGGATGGAGTCCGCTTTGTCAACTTTTTCTTCTATTTCCCTGACCACACTTTCAGAGAGCTCTCTTCTTCGATGAAGCAAAAAACTTTCTGAGATCTGATCGTTTATGGAATACACAGGATTCAGTGCCGAACTGGGTTCCTGAAAAATCATGGAGATCTCATCTCCTCTCACTTTTCTCATAAATGCTTCGCTCTGCTCTAATAGATCCAGATAGCTACTCTTTTTAGAAGACTTTCCGTCAGGTCTAAAATAAATCTTTCCCCCTTCAATTTTTCCTGGAGGCTGAATTAGCCTTAGAATGGACAGAGCGGTTACACTCTTTCCGCATCCAGTTTCACCGACCAGTCCCAGAGTTTTCCCCTCTTCTATCTCCAGGTTTACTTCATCCAGCGCTTTAACGACACCCTCGTAGGTGTAGAAATTCGTTACTAAATCCTTAACCTCTAATAACTTCGCCATTTCTTACCTTCTCCGTAATTTCGGATCCAGAATATCCCTGAAGGCATCTCCCAGAAGATTCCATCCCAGGACGAAGAAGAGAATAAAGAGCCCGGGTATGGTGACCGCATACCAGTAGGCCAAGGGATTTCCCGGGGGTCCCACAATCCAGTTCCGGGCAAAACTGATCATCTGTCCCCAGTCTGCATAACCAATAGGAGCACCAAGTCCTAAGAAACTCAGGGCTGCCGCAGTAAGAACCATGGCACCCACATCGAGAGAAGCCATTACTAAAAGAGGATAAATGGCGTTAGGCAGAACATGCTTAAAAATTATGGTGAAGTCAGAACATCCCAGTGCTCTGGCTGCTTCCACGTAGTCTTCCTCCCTGACCCGCAATATATCGCCCCGGATCAATCGGGCGTAGGGCGGCCACCCTACTATAATTAAAGCTTTCATAACATTGTCCAAGTTATGGCCTAAGGCACTCACCAGTGCCATAGCTAGAATTAGGGTGGGTAGAGACATAAAGGTGTCAACAGTGCGCATAATTATCTCATCCACCACTCCTCCGTAATACCCTGAGAGGCTACCCAAAATTATTCCGATGATCAGGATGCTACCTACTACCGTAAACCCTATGCGAAAAGAGGTTCTGGTTCCCCAGATTACTCCATAATAAATGTCATACTGCCCTTCGGTAGTGCCGAAGAGATGCGTCCTGCTTGGTGGCCTGGGCGTTGCGCTGTAGCCATCCCTGGGGATTCGGTATGGCTCATACCGATGTTTTGGCGATGCAAGATATGGCGCTGCTATAGCTATGGAGACAAACAGAAGAATGAGAAAAAGACCTGCTAGAGACAGAGGACTCTTTCTTACTCTACTCAAGGAAAACTTGACTTCCTTGAGTCTCGGCTCCATCCTCCTTTTAAATTCTTTCCAGGCTTTGACCCCTAGCTCCATGAAAATTACCCCAATCTAACTCTAGGATCCAGGTAGGCATATATTAAATCCACCACCAGATTAGTCATGACGAAGAGTAAGCCATTGAAAAGTACGGCTCCCAGGATTGCCGAAATATCCAGTTGAACGGCAGCTCTGGCCCACCACCATCCCAATCCTTTTCGATTAAAGATAGTCTCGGTAATAACGACTCCCTGCATCATCCAGGCAAAAATGTAACCGGAGATAGTGACCACAGGAATCATAGCATTCTTTCGAGCGTGTTTCTTGATCACCGTGG
>JAUWXE010000046.1 GCA_030616535.1 Candidatus Aerophobota bacterium | reverse complement strand
GGCCATCATTGCCGGATATGCAGTAGGGCTTTTTGATGATTTAGCCTCAACGGCCAGAAGATTTGTTAAGACTACCTCACGAATTGAGCCTAGACCTAAGTATCATCAATATTATAATAGTTATGCCGGGGCCTATATCGATCTCATTAAAACACAGGGCGGGCTATTTAGCAAGTTGGCCAGGATTTCAAAAGTGCCAGAATCAAAATGATGTTTGCTTTTTGAAAGGAGAGGAAATGCTGGAAAGAGGAGGATATGTGGACAAGGTATTGAGAATCGATCTTAGTAAGGGAAGCCATCAGGTAGAGCATTTGGAAGAGGCAATCTTTGAGAAATATCTGGGAGGAAGGGGTATAGCTGCCAAAATTTATTTTGAGGAGATTACTCCAGAGGTTAGACCACTAGATGAAGCCAATAAACTGATCTTTATGACGGGTCCTTTGACCGGCACCGTGGTTCCCGGGAGTACCAAGTTCCAATGTGCCACCAAATCACCTGAGACCGGGATATATCTTTGTTCTAATGCCGGAGGAGATTTCGGCCCGCAGCTTAAGTTTGCCGGTTACGACGGCCTAATTATAGAAGGTAGAGCTTCAAAACCTGTTTATGTGTCTGTCAATGATGATAAGGTGGAAATTAAAGATGCCACTAAACTCTGGGGTAAGACCACCGGAGAGGTTGATAAAATTCTCAAAGAAGAGATTAGCTACCCCCAGGCTGGAATAATGTGTGTGGGGCCAGCGGCGGAAGGAAAGATAGCCTTCTCCTGCATTAAAGTGGACGGCAGAAGCTTTGGCCGTGGAGGCGCGGGGGTAGTTATGGCTTCCAAGAACCTTAAGGCCATCGTGGTTAAAGGGCAAGGGAGGTTAAATTACGCTAATCTAGCTGAACTTAAAAAAAGGATTAAACCTCGGGAGGTGAGAAAGGCCTGTCAGAGTTTAGCTGATTATGGAAGACCCATCTATACCGAGTCGATAAATGAGCTGGGCTGTTATCCAGTAAGAAACTTTCAAACTGCCGTTTTTAGTGAGGTTGATAAGATTGATGCTCGGTTTATGAAAGAAAACTTTTTTGTCAAAAATCGGACCTGCTTTAAATGTCCCGTAGCCTGCTTAAAGGTATGTCGGGTGAAGACTGGTAGATTTAAAGGATGGACAGTGGCTCCAGAATATGAAACCATATGGGCCCTGGGAGCTCAGTGTGGGGTATCAGACTTTAATGCAATTTTATCGGCTAACCTATTGTGTGATGAGTATGGTATGGATACGATATCTACCGGTAACATAATTGGTTTTGCTATGGAACTATATGAGAGAGGAATGATTACCCAAGAAGATACCGGGGGGCTGAAGTTGACTTTTGGCAGTCCTGAGGCTGTGTTGGGGGCTATCGAGTTCATAGCCAAAAGAAAAAAAGTTGGTGAGATACTAGCACGAGGATTTCGGGGGATAATGGCTGAAATTCCTGGCTCAGAGCGGTACATGATGCAGGTTAAGGGAATGCCCTTCGCTGCCTACGACCCAAGAGGATTCTACGGGATGGGGCTTGTCTATGGGACCTCCTCCAGAGGTGCCTGCCATAACGTAGGTGGCTGGTCAATCAGGGCCGAACTACTAAGTGGAGAGTATGATAGGTTTGCCCTTAAAGGTAAAGGCAAGCTAATAAAGAGCATTCAGGATACCAGAGCCTATATTGACTCTCTAGGTATATGTACAGTAGTGAGGAGGGCTTTGGGATTTAGCGATAAGCCGGACCCAACTATCCTTAACTTAGTAACTGGCCTGGATTTCACCGATAAGCTAATGGAGATAGGTGAAAGAATCTACAACCTGGAGAGGCTAATATTAACCAGAGAAGGGATACGGCGAAAGGATGATATGCTACCTCCAAGGATAATGAATGAAAAACTAGCTGAGGGTCCAGCTAAGGGACATATGTTAACCAAAGATATGTATGAAGTTGAGCTTGATGAGTATTATGAGGCAAGAGGATGGGATGAAGAGGGGCTACCTACCGATGAAAAAATAGAGAATCTGGGCTTAGTTGGTCTCTGATAAATATTTTGATAAGATTCGCAAGATAAATTAAAAATAATCTCCAGGTATGGTGCTGGAGTTGACAAGGTGGAGACTGATGAGAGAACTAATGAGACCTTTTAAAACCCTGGTGAATATGAAAAGCGGTCAGCTCAATCCCTGCAGGCATGTAATTGAGAGGAGATTGAGTGATATGAAGGGGATGTATCTTGACGCTCAGGCCTATAGTAGACTCCTTAATCAGGGAGATAAGTTGATCTATAAGGTATATGAAGTAGACGTTGCCCAGGAGGCCGGACAATTGATCTACTGCACGACCATTATCTATCCCGGAAAAGTAGGAAACGAATATTTTATGACCAAAGGACACTTTCATCTTAAGGAAGATACCGCCGAGATATATTTTTGTCTTCAAGGAGAGGGGCATTTACTGATGCAAGCTAGAGATGGACAAGTTTCATTCCTTCAAATGAAATCGGGTACTATAGCGTATGTTTCTCCTTATTGGGGGCATAGAACGATGAATACCGGAGACAAGGAGTTTATCTTCCTTGCCGTATTTCCAGGAGATGCCGGGCACAATTATAGAGCGGTGGAAGATAGGGGTTTCGCTAAAATTTTAGTGGAAGAGGGAGGAAGTCCGCAGCTTAAGAGAAATCCAAAGTACGTAGCTGAGCCAGAATAAATGGTATCCCATCCTCCTAAAATTGACCAAGCCAGGAGCACAAACCTCACTTCCTACTCGTAAAGAAGTAGAAGAATTTAACCAGGATTAACTTTAGCTGGAGAAAGATAATGAAAGTGAAAGTTGCCGCATCATTAATGTGTGCAGATCTTGCCAGGCTTGGGGATGAGATGAAGAAACTGGAAAGGGGAGGAATAGATCTCTTTCACTTCGATATTATGGATGGCCATTTTGTTCCCAATCTGATGCTGGGACCGCTGATTCTTGAATCTCTAAGAGATAAAACCTCTCTTCCGTTTGATGCCCATCTCCAAATTACTAATCCAGAGAAATATATTGATAGATTTGCTGAGGTGGGAAGTAACATCGTCTCCGTCCATGTGGAGGTTTGTCATTCCCTGCATCGGGTAATTGATGTAATCAAAAATAAAGGAATGAAGGCATCTGTGGCCCTCAATCCGGCTACACCCCTTTCTTCGGTTGAATATGTGCTGGCCGAGGTTGATATGGTCTTATTAATGACTGTTGAGCCTGGATATGCTGGGCAAGCCTTTATTCCGGCGGTGGTACCTAAGATCAAACGCTTACGAGAGATAATCGAAGAAAAAAAGCTCAACATAGATGTTGAAGTAGATGGCAATATCAATAAGAAAACTGTCCCCCAGGTTCTTTCTGCTGGGGCCAATGTCTTGGTAGCCGGTACCTCAAGTATATTCAGTGGAGAGAAAGATCTTGAGAAAGCCACGAGATCTTTCAGGAAGATTTGTGGGCTTGATTCTTCAGAGAAGCATTAGTATTCAGGAGGTTTATACCCGGATCGAGGGACTTTCCCCGAAGAAGCCTTATATCAGCCACCTTAACGAGTCTTCGAGTTGAGGAAGAAGAAAGACGTGTTGTCTGAGGAGCAAAGCGACGAGTTTCACGTCTTTCCCGAGACGAGAAGACGAGCAGAAGCAATCCGAAGTCGATATACAGCGACGGAGGGGAAAAGTCCCGAGATATTCTTGACCCTGGAAAATAGGGTGTATTCGGTACCATTATATGGAGCGATTTATCTCAACATAGTTGATGAGGTAAAATAGTCTATGTCTGTGGTATCGCCTAATAAAATAAGAGGAGTGAAAAAGATTGGACAGAGTAAAGATATGTCTGGTGGGAGCAGGAAGAGTAGGTAGGGTTCATGGTTCGAATTTGAGGAATAGTATTCATGAGGCTAACCTGGTAGCAGTGGTCGATAAAAACAGGGAAGTGGCAGAAAAACTATCCAAGGAGCTTAATGTAAGTAAGTGTTTTGATAGTCATGAAAGGGCGCTGGATTGGGGTGAATTTGATGCGGTGGTCATCACTACTCCCACCTTTACCCACGCTTCTATTGCTGTGGATGCAGCAACTTCAGGAAAGCATATCTTCTGTGAGAAGCCCATAGCCACCAGTTTACCTGAAGCAGACGAGATGATCCGGGCGGCAAAAAAAGCCCACATTAAGCTGCAAATTGGCTTCATGAGACGTTTTGATAGAGGATTTTTGAAAGCAAAGAAAAGAATCGAAGAGGGTATTATAGGGAAACCTCTTCTCATTAAGTCAACCGGTCGAGGACCAGGCCTGCCTCCAGAATGGGCCTGGAGTACTCAAAAGGGTGCCGGGATGTTGGCCGAGGTAGCATCTCATGATTTTGATGCCTTAAGATGGTTTGCCGAAAGTGAATTTAAAAGAATCTATGTGATGGCTAAAAATTACAAGTGTCCTGAGATTAAAGAAAGATATCCTGACTTTTACGACACGGCTATAGTGGTGGCAGAGTTTCGGGAGGGGAAAATAGGAACAATTGATATGGGCTGTCCGGTGGAGTACGGTTATGATGCCAGGATGGAAGTATTGGGGGAGAAGGGGGTGATATTTATGGGAGATATTGAGGATCAGCAAGCTAGATTCTGCACTGAGAAAAGCGGTGTGGTAACTTTAGCCTTCCCGAGCTGGAGGGATAGATTTAAAGATGCCTATATAGAGGAGATAAGACATTTTGTTGATATCATAAAAAAGAATATACCACCCTCGGTTACCGGTGAAGACGGCAAAAAGGCTCTTGAAGCAGTCATCGCCGCTAATAAGTCAATCCAAGTCAGCCAACCGGTGGACCTTCCCCTTTAACTTTAAAGGTGCATAATTTTCTATGACCCATCTTATTTACAAACCCACATTCTCTTGACACTCAGTCGGAATTATGTTAGGTATTTATGAACTTGGGTACGTGGCTCAGCTATTGTTAAGTGCCGAATTCTGAAGATGTTTAAATAGTCTTATTGGCTAAACTGTTTCCAGGAAGCTCAGAATGAAGACTTTCAGGCAGGGACTGTATTTGGCGGAGAAGAAGGAATTAAGTGAAGCCAAAAAGATAAAAAGGATTTCACCTCCTCCCCGGGTTATCCTTCCCTTGAGTCAGCATACAGGTGCTCCCGGTAGACCACTGGTCAAAGTAGGGGACCGGGTAGAAGAAGGCCAAAAAATCGCCGACGCCGACTCTTTTATTTCCAGTCCCATTCACGCCAGTATATCAGGAAAGGTTAGCTCAATTGAGAAAATGCCCCACCCGGTGGGAGGTGAGGGTGAAGCCATAATCATTGAGGGGGATGGCAATGGGAAGAAGGTCTGGGAGAAAGGGAAAGGCAATCCAAAATCTTTAGCGGCCGAGGAGATTAGAAAAATTATCCGGGAGGCGGGAATAGTGGGATTAGGAGGAGCTGCTTTTCCTACCCATGTCAAACTCAGCCCTCCCGAGAATAAACCCATAGATACCATAGTCTTAAATGGTTGTGAGTGTGAGCCTTACCTTACTGGAGATCACCGTCTTATGCTGGAAAGACCTGATGATTGTTTGTATGGCTTAAGGGTGATTATAGAGACAGTTCATGCTACCAGAGGTTATGTGGGAATTGAAAATAATAAGCCCGATGCTATAGCCTTAATGAGAGAAAAATTGAAAGACAATGAAAATATTCAAGTGGTTCCTTTAAAAACGAAGTATCCCCAGGGGGGAGAGAAGATGCTCATTAAGGCAATTCTCAATCGTGAGGTTCCCCTGGGTGGACTGCCTCTTGATGTGGGAGTGGTGGTGAATAATGTGGGCACAGCTCTAGCTATTGCTGAAGCCATAAAATGGGGTAAGCCTCTTTTAGAAAGGGTAGTTACCATCACCGGCTCCGGGGTGAGCCAGCCAGCCAATCTGCTTATTCCTCTGGGAACTCCTTTTTCCTATGTAGTTGAAGAATGTGGAGGATTGAGAGAGAATGCCAGCAAAGTGATCATGGGTGGTCCCATGATGGGGTTATCCCAGTATACTCTTGATGTTCCCGTGGTCAAGGGAACATCGGGAATCCTGGTTTTGACCGAATCGGAAGTTGTGTTCAGAGAAGAAGAGCCTTGTGTTAAGTGTGCCCGCTGTATAGATCACTGCCCTATGGGTCTTCTTCCCACCATCCTTGCTCGTCTGGTAAAGGCAGAAAGATGGGATAGTCTAAAAGATTATCAGGTTATGGATTGCATTGAATGCGGCTGCTGTGCCTATGTCTGTCCATCCAGGATTCCCCTGGTACATCTAATGAAATTGGGTAAGTTTCAGGTTAGCAAGAGGCCTACTTAAAATGAACAATCGAACAGTTGTGAAACTGGACAAAAAATATGTAATGCATACCTATTCTCGTATCCCTATTGTAATAGAAAGGGGTAAGGGGGTAAGGGTGTGGGACAGCGATGGAAAAGAGTATCTTGACTTTATCTCCGGTATCGGCGTAAATGCTGTAGGACACTGTCATCCAGAAATAGTTAAAGCTGTTGAAAGTCAACTCAAGAGACTCCTCCACTGCTCTAATCTTTATCATATTGACCTTCAGACTAAATTGGCCGAGGCTCTGTGCGAGGTGTCTTTTGCTGATAAGGTATTTTTTTCTAATTCTGGGGCTGAAGCTAATGAAGCTGCCATTAAATTGGCTCGAAAGTTTGGTAGCAAGCTCGATGGAAGAAGATACGAGATAATCACCATGGAAGGTTCCTTCCATGGAAGGACTCTGGCCACCCTAAAAGCCACCGCTCAAACAAAATATCAAAATGGTTTTGGTCCATTTCCTCCCGGATTCAAATATGCTCCTTTTAATGATCTAAAAAGAGTTAAAAAAGCGATCTCTCCCAAAACCTGTGCGGTAATGCTGGAACCTATTCAGGGTGAGGGAGGGATAAATGTAGCCTCAGAGGATTTTCTGGGTGAGCTTCGTCAGCTCTGCCATAAAGAGGAGATTTTGCTGATCCTGGACGAGGTCCAATGCGGCTTGGGTAGAACAGGTAAGATGTTTGCCTATCAACACTACTCGATTGAGCCGGATGTAATGACTCTGGCTAAACCTCTGGGTGGGGGAATGCCCATAGGGGCAACTCTGGCTAAAGAGAAGGTTGCCTCTGCGTTTGAACCAGGAACTCATGCTTCTACTTTTGGCGGTAATCCTCTGGCTTGCTCGGCTGCCCTGGCCTTTCTGAAAGTGGTGGAAAATGAAAATCTAGTTGAAAAGGCTCGAGAAAGGGGAAACTACTTTAGAACTGAGTTGGAGGAGCTAAAGAAAAAATTTTCCTTCCTTAAAGCCATAAAGGGCAAGGGGTTGATGATCGGACTTGAACTGGACTTTCCCGGTAAAGATATTGTCAAGAGGTGTCGTGAGCAAGGCCTTTTGATTAACTGTACGGTGGAAAAAATCCTTCGTTTCCTTCCTCCTTTAATTGTTGAGGAAAGGGATATGGATGGGGCACTGAAGATTCTGGATAGAGTTTTTTCTCACCTTTAACTACCAACCTATTATGGGGATAGCCTTGATGCACCTAATCGGGATGAAATATGCCTTTCTTATCGCTGTTGTTACGATTTTTGCCAGTTTTCTATTAATGGGGAGAGTAAAGGTGAGAAGTTGAATGCCTAAATCCTGACCACTACTTTTAAAGCCATCCCCTTCTGTACCGCCTTAATGCCTTCAATGATATTCTCCAGGGAAATAACATGAGTGATATACTTTTTGGCGCGTATTTTTCCTCTGGACATTAACTTCAAAGAAAGCCGATGATGCTCAGGAGAAAAACTGTAGGCACCAAAAACCTGCAGGTTCTTGTAATGGAGTAAATTGACATCAAGGCTGGAGGAGCTTTTTCCCGGAGGAAGTCCACCAAAAAAGATGACCCGGCCTCCATTTTGGGCTATTTCTAGCGCATCCTGCTGGGCCTTGATGGAAGAACAGGCCACGATGACCACATCTGCCCCCAAACCTTCCGTTTCATCATTTATCTTCTTAAGATACCCGGAGTGACTACTATCGAGCAGAAGATCGGGGCTAAATCGCTCGGCCAGTTTTAACCGGTCATTCAATAAATCTACCATAACAATCTTTAGAGCGCCACGAATACGGGCAATTTCACAGTGAAAACAGCCGACTGGTCCTGCTCCGATGATAGCCACAGTGTTACCTAATCCTACGTCGGCTCGAT
>JAUWXE010000073.1 GCA_030616535.1 Candidatus Aerophobota bacterium | reverse complement strand
ATGGCAAAAAAGCTACCTAGATAGGCTAGTCCCACTACTGCTGTGGCTAAAACTGCCCCGGATAAGATCTGATTTGAAATGGATCCTCTTAACTTTTTCTCCAGAAACTCTATGAGCTTCCCCATACTCCTGACCGGATGAGGCAGCCATCTTGGGTCACCAAAAATTAAATCTAACGAATAGGCTAAGACAATACTTAATAATTTCATGGCTGGCCTACGTAATCTTTCATTCTTTATCCTCCAGAAGACATCTTGAAATATCCAGGAGCCAGTGTTGATCTCTTTGGACAATTCTCGTCTCAACTATTTTCATCCTCTTCTTGAATAGGGGACCGTCAATGACCAATGTGTGATACTCGCCGGCTTCACCACAGGGGGTAATATTCTCGAAAGTAGTTATATCTTTAACGAATCTATCATCAATTTTGTGACCAAGCCACTTCTCGCTCAAAATTCCTGCCTTTACCACCACTACAATTGCTTCAAATCCTAAATTTATAAAATCCTCAAGGATTTTCCTTTGGTGTTTTCCCCAGAGTGGTAGATGGGCTCGAATGCCTGTTTCTTGGCAGACTCTCCTCACCCAGGCCCGATGTTCCTCTAAGTCTATATCTCCAAAGACTCCTCCCTCTATCCCCGCCTCCTTTAGCTCCAGCACTGTCTTTTTGAAATTATCTTCATAGTTTTTCCAGCTTGTCTTTCTCTGAATAAGAGGGATGTCTATGGCCTCTGCTTGAAGTGATAGAACTTCCCGAGCCAGTCCATGGGTTCTTGATCTTGAACCATCCTCACTGGTTAGATTGAGAAGATATGAAGGGGTGAGTCCGTTAACTTTCGCCCTATAGCAGGCAAGAGAGCTTTCCTTCCCTCCACTCCAGGAAACAAATACATTACTCATTCTGGATGGTCCCACAAATGTGGCAGTGATTTGCCTTTCTTTCTATTCCTGCTCCACATCCACTACAAGATGTCTCGCCCTTTTCAGGAGCTGGAATCTCTCCTACCACTTTTCGATATATCTCGTAATAGAAAAGATGCTCTTTGCTCATAAATCTTACCGGATAGAGCCTTCTTTTTTCTGCAAATTCTTCATCGGAAATCTTCTCCGAGATAATCCTACGAAGCCTTCTTGTCCCCGAGCCGTATTCCAGGGGCCTTTTGTCCTGCCAGATAATCTTTGGTGGCAGGACACCTTCAAAAGCCTTGCGGAGAATCCATTTGCCCCATCTCTTTTCCCCCTCAACCCTTATCTTAAAATCCTTCGGTATCTCTAAAGCCAGCTCAATCATCTCATGGGAGAGATAAGGCTGCTTTATTTCTACTCCCAACTTCTGACCGAGAATATTGGAGGAAAAACACATCTTGTCCTTAAGTCTTCGGATGTAACTTTCCAGATCAGGCAAATCAAACATGAAGCTGTAGCCAGCGAAGAGCTCATCACTACCATCACCGGTCATCACATTTTTTGCTCCTTTTTCTTTGGCCAGTTTCAATCCAAAGTAGGTAGCTATATCATTGGGGATAGCAGGATCGAAGCTTTTCAAAATCCTAATTACTGCGGGTACAGAATCAACTGCTTCGCCAATACCAATCATCCGGTGATACCAGTTAATCTGGAGGGTTCGGGTAAGTATCTTAGCGTACTCTCCGTCTTCTCCATAGGGTGCCAGAGTCACTGTAAATGCACTAACTCCGGGAGCAAGAGCGGCGAGGATGCCTGAATCCAGGCCACCGGAAAGTAGAAGTCCCTCGGCCCTACTCTCATCCACGGCACATTTAAGTTTTTTTCTTATCTCACTGATTAAGACTTGCATCGGAATGCCTCTTGCCAGCTATTAGAGGAAGCACAGAGTATACCCTTCAGCTCGAGATTACTCGAGCTCTGCTCAAACAGTAGATGGAAAAAAGGAAAGTCAGTTCAATAATTTCATTGAGGGCTCCCAGAGTATCACCGGTAATTCCTCCAATTCGGCTCTTAAAATAGAGTGTTGCGAGATAAGTCACCCCCAAACATACTCCCATAATATAGAGGAAGGGAGATTTGAATATAACCAGCCCTAAGAGAGTTATGGTTAAACTTGTCCAAAAAATGGTTCCTCCTCCCTTGGGGATAAGAAAGGCTTTCCCCAGCCCTTCCATGCGGGTATAGGGGGCCAGATAAGTTGCCAGAACCATAGACCATCTGCCAACCGCTGGTGCAAGAAGAAGAGTCCCCATCTTCAGGGGAAATTCTATCTCCAGAAGGAGGAGAAATTTCAGCCCCAGAAGGCTCACCAGGCCAACTGTCCCCTTAGCTCCACTGGATGGGTCTTTCATTATTTTTAGTCTTTCCTCTTTAGTTTTGCCTCCACACAGTCCATCCACGGTATCCACAAACCCATCCAGGTGCAGAGCCCCGGTGATAACCACCCAGCCTAGAAGCACCAGCATATTGACCAGAAGAGGTGAGAAGAGAATAGAGCTAATTTCATGCACTAAAAAGAGAAATCCCCCAATAGCCAGTCCC
The DNA here is from genome assembly GCA_030616535.1 of Candidatus Aerophobota bacterium. Taxonomy (GTDB): domain Bacteria; phylum Aerophobota; class Aerophobia; order Aerophobales; family AE-B3A; genus AE-B3B. The sequence goes on along the minus strand of JAUWXE010000073.1, from coordinate 3,260 downwards.
ACCAGGGGGAAAAAAGTCATAGAGGAGGCCAGGGCCTCCTCACTTTCTTCTACTTTTACTCTGAGAGGAATGATGGTTAAGAAACGAAAGGCTGCTAGAAGGCTTTTCAATTTAATTTCCTTGAAGGGGGTTCGCTTCTTCCCGGGATACGCGGGCCTCTTCAAAAGTAGCCATCTCATTAAGAATTTTGACTCCCAGCTCCACCAATTTCATACCCAAAACTACCCCTGTTCCCTCGCCCAGTCTCATATTCAAGTCCAGCAGGGGAATCTTACCCAGATGATTAAGAGCGATTTGGTGTCCTTTCTCCTGGGATCTGTGTGCAGCAATGAGGTAATCCTTTAGAGGAGGACAAAGCTCATAAGCTATGAGAGCGCTGGCGGCAGAGATGAAGCCATCAATGACTATGGGGACTCTGTGGGCGGCAGCCGCTAGAATACAACCCACCAATCCTCCTATTTCAAATCCTCCCACCTTACTCAAAATATCGAGCGGATCGTGAGGATCGGGCTGATTAATCTTAAGGGCCTTCTCGATGACCTCTATCTTTCTCTTAAGTCTCTCATCATCTATCCCCGTTCCTCTACCAGTAACGTCTTGAACTCCGCACCCGGTTATGCAGGCTACAATAGCGCTGCTAGAGGTAGTATTAGCAATGCCCATATCTCCGGTACCGGCTATATCCACGCCACTGGTAGCTACTTCCTTCTCAAAAATCTCTATTCCTCCTCCGATCGACTGAAAAGCCTGTTTTCGGCTCATGGCTGAACCCTTCGTCATATCCTGTGTTCCAAAGGCAACTTTTTTATTAATGAGTCCGCTGCTGCATTTTATCTCGTGAGCTACTCCCATGTCTATAACCAGAACTTTTACTCCCACTCCTCTGGCTAGAACATTTATGGCTGCCCCTCCTTGAAGAAAGTTATAAACCATCTGAAGGGTGACCTCCTGAGGAAAAGCACTTACTCCTTGCCTGGCCACACCATGATCTCCCACCGTGGTAAAGATAACTTTTCTATCCAGAATGGGGTTTTCTCTGCCGGTGATGGCCACCACTGTTTTGGCTAATTCCTCCAATCTGCCCAGACTTCCCTTAGGCTTAGTGAGACTATCCAGTCGACGCTGAGTCTCCTTGAGGATTCTGGGATCAATGGGCCTTATTCTTTTTATAATCTCGGTGATTTTTCTCACAAAACTCTCCTTGGTTTATCTTCTTATGAGTTCCTCTTTATCCTCAGGGGAATTCCTGATATCATAAGATAGACTTCCTGAGCTTGCTCAGCCATTATTTGATTAGCTCGACCACAGATATCTCTGAAGCTTCTGCCCAATCTGGTAGCAGGTACCACTCCATAACCTACCTCATTGGAGACCACGATGAAAGTAGGCCGAAGATGAAGGACCTTGCCAGCTATCTCCGTAACCTGTTTGATGATATTGTCTTCCTCGGTATTATCCAGAAGAAGGTTAGAGATGAGAAAACTCAAGCAGTCTATTACCACCAGCTCACAGGAAACATCAAGCTGGGAGAGAATGAGGGAGAGGTCCTTTCCTTCCTCCACCAATCTCCAATGGGCAGGGCGATTCTTTTGATGCTGCCGGATGCGCTCTCGCATTTCCTCATCCTTTGGGATAGCTGTAGCTACAAAGGTCACCCTGCTAGCCAACTGTTTAGCCAGGTTTACGGCAAATCTGCTTTTCCCGCTCCGGGCTCCTCCAGTAATAAAGATAAGTTTAGCCATTTTGTGGAAAGATTTTCTCCTAATTCAACCTTCATAAAAAAACCACTTCCTTTGTGATGCGCAAAGAAAGAATGGCTAGAAAAGCAGATAGGTCTTCTGGCTTAGGGACAGCCTACTCCCTCCCTTCCCAGAACTTTATGTTCCAGTGGTTTGTGAGGTTTCGTTTCCCATTACAGCAGCGCCACTGCTTGGGATTTTCACCCAATTCCCTTCATCTGCTCATCTTATACGTAACCTAATTTTCAAATCATTTTCAGTATGCTCTATCGAGAAAAATTTGTCAAGCGACCTTGGTCATGGGAGTTTCCCAAAATTCTATCTAAAATATCGAGCTTTGTCACGCAAAAAGTCCTTTTCCACTTTCTCATCTTCTCAATTCCTCTTTAATTCAACATTTTGGGAAATGTCCAGCACCATTTCAATTTGACAAAAAATTTTGATTTTGATATAGTATTATAGACTATCTGCTCTTTCCTGTCCGGGTTAAAGTATATAGGTGCTTTATGTGGGCTTAAAAGGGAAGAGGGTGAGAAACCCTCGTGGTTGCGCCGCTGTAACCGGTAGCGAAATCCGCACTATGCCACTGTCTCTTAACATAGTAATTTTGATGAGCCAGTGAGATGGGAAGGCGCGGAGAGTAGAAAAACTCAAAATCGAGGATCACCGGGAGCCAGAAGACCTGCCTATATGCGTGTACCCGCCTTCTTCGCGTAAAAGATGGCAGGGTTTTTGTTGAATAATATAACCCCAGCTTTCTTTATCGAGAAGGCTGGGGGTTTTTATAGGAAGTAGCTTTTTGAATAACTGAGGAGTACTCTCAATAGGATGAGACATGTAGATTTTCACCGTCAGATACAGAGAATAAGAGGGAAGGAGAAAGCTATGTCTTTATTTAGAAGACTACTTATGGTAACCTTGGGTTTAGTGCTTGTCGCGTCTAGTTGGGCAGAGGCTGAGGAAAATAAAGAAGAAAGCATCTTAGAGCTAGAAAAAATAGTGATTACCGCTACTCGCAGTCCCCATCTATTAAAGGATGTTCCGGTGAGTACCACGGTCATCACTAAAAAAGAGATCGAACAAGCCGGTGCTTCCACAGTGGCTGAGGCATTAGAGAACGTTGCAGAGATGAGAGTGACCGGTTATGGGAGTCCGGGTTCGCTGGCTACAGCACATATTCGCGGCTCTGCAGCAGGTCAAGTCTTAGTTTTAATGGATGGACGGGGATTGAACCCCGCTGCTTCCGGAACTGTAGATCTTGGTTTTCTTCCGGTACAAAACATCGAAAGGATCGAGATAGTTAGAGGTCCCTTTTCTTCTCTCTACGGAGCTAACGCCCTGAGTGGCGTTATCAACATCATTACCAAACCTGCTCCCAAAAAGAGGCAGACCCAGATCGGAGCTTCCTCTGGCACCTATAAAACCAGCGAATATACCCTTACCCATGGCGGAAAGCTAGATAAGACCGGATACTTTCTTACAGCTAATCTGGGAGATTCAGCCGGAGATAGAGAAAATAGT
>JAUWXE010000104.1 GCA_030616535.1 Candidatus Aerophobota bacterium | reverse complement strand
GGACTTTCCCCGCAGGAGCCTTAGATCAGCAAAAATTGTGAATAGTGAATGGCCAAAAAAAGAAACCAAGATACGATTCACGAAATACGATTCACCAAGTACAGCGACGAAGGGGAAGAGTCCCGAGATATCCTTGACCCTCTTTGGGCACAGGATTGTAATGGATTATATGCGATATTATTGATGCTTTGAGAAAGAGGGTAGGTTAGATCCCCATAAAGATTTACCTTTATTCAAGGAACTTTACGCAGTGCTTTACGAGGGTAAACCAGCCGGCAGAGTAATAAGAGACTATTGGAATAGACATCTCTCTTAGCAAGGTAAGGCTCGTTTCTATGTCAAGAACAGTCCCTAGATCCTTTTATGCAAGAGACACCAGGGAAGTAGCTCGAAATCTATTGGGAAAGATTTTGTCCTGCAGAACCCCTGAAGGCATGGCCAAGGGCAGAATAGTTGAAACTGAAGCCTATTATGGGGATAAAGATCCACCCTCCCATGCCTGTAGAGGAAAGACTCCCAGGTCGAAGATAATGTGGGGTAGACCAGGAGTCACCTACGTATATTTTGTCTATGGGATACATTATATGCTTAATGTGGTCACTGAGGAAGAAGGAACCCCAGGGGCTGTTTTAATAAGAGCACTTGTGCCAGTAGAAAGTATTGAGCTAATGAAGAAAAGAAGAAAAACTCAGAATATCAAGAATTTAACCAGTAGTCCCGGCAAGCTTACCCAGGCGCTGGGCATCACTACTAGAGATAACGGAGTTGACCTCGTGGGTAGCCACCTGTGGGTTGAAGAGGGTAGATCAGAGAAATTTGACATAGTCTCTACGGAAAGAATCGGTATCAAAGTCGGAAAAAAACCTAAATTAAGATTTTATATAACTTAACTACTTTTTCTCGCTCAATCCTAAGAAACTATCAGCGAAGTCATATCCAGCTTTCAGATCCTCAGAAGTCAGAGCTCTGTCTTCCAGAGAGGATTTCCTGAAGGCCCAGATAAAAGAGACAACATCACGCTTCGTTTTCTCTCTTAAAAGCTCAGTATTTGAGGTGATCGCCTGAGAGACCTTTATCCCGGCAAAAAAGATGCTCGCCGCTAAAATTAGTAAAGCAATGATTATACCAACCGTTCCCCACTTAACTTTCATAATCTTCCTCCGACTTTTACTTTTTTAAACCATTATCTTTACTCTGAAAAATTCCCTTATTATCTTCTCCAGAGTTGTCTATCCAAACATCTATACTGCAGGGCCTCCGAAATGTGAGCCGAATTTATTTTTTCCTCGCCGTCAAGGTCAGCTATAGTGCGGGAAATCTTTAAGATGCGATGATAGGCCCGAGCAGAAAGGCCAAGCTCAGGGATAGCAGATCGTAGCAAATCCTGCGCTTCTTTTTCTGGGCTGCAGAACCTGCGAATATGTTTGGGATTCATCTGAGCATTACAGTAAAGGGAAGATCTCTTAAATCGCGTGAGCTGGATATTTCTTGCCTGGTTAACTCTTTTCTTAATCTGCGTCGATGGCTCTCCCACTCCTTTTCCTAAAAGATCCTCACGTCTTACTCCCGCTACTTCAATATGGATATCAATCCTGTCTAAGAGTGGCCCGGAAACCTTATTCAAATGTTTCTGTATCTCCAGGGGAGTGCAACTACATTCCCGTCGAGGATCACCAAAGTAGCCACAAGGGCAAGGATTCATAGCAGCCACCAACATGAATCTGGCCGGATAAGTTATGGAGGTAAGAGCGCGTGAGATAGTTACCAGGCCGTCTTCCAGCGGCTGACGGAGAGATTCCAGCACATGGCGGGGAAATTCGGATAGCTCATCCAAGAAAAGGACTCCATTATGGGAAAGAGATATCTCACCTGGTCTGGGAATCCTTCCTCCCCCGATCAAACCTGCCTCAGAAATGGTGTGGTGGGGACTCCTGAAAGGACGAATGCCCACCAGGGCTTGATGAGTGAAAAGAAGGCCGGCCACCGAATGAAGCTTGGTGGTTTCTATGGCCTCATCCAGAGTAAGATCAGGCAAAATAGTAGGAAGGCGATGAGCCAGCATAGTCTTTCCTGCCCCGGGAGGACCAATCATCAGGATATTATGAGCCCCTGCGGCGGCAATCTCCAGGGCTCTTTTTACATGGAGTTGACCCTTAACTTCTGAGAAGTCAACCTCATAGCTCGAAGCCTCCTTTAAGGCTTTTTTTAGATCATATTTATAAGGTTCAATTGATAGCTCATGCTCTAAGAACTTAGCCGTCTGAAGAAGGCTCTTTACCGGAAAGACGTCTAACTCTTTAACCACTGAGGCCTCCCGGGCATTCTCCTCCGGGATAATGAGCCCCTTCATGCCTCTTTCTTTTAACTCTAAGGCTATAGGCAGGACTCCATTAATCCGCCGGACTTTTCCATCCAGAGCCAGCTCTCCTAAGATGGTATAGTGACAAAGCTCATCTGCCTTCATGGCCCCGCAAGCCTTTAAGATCCCTATGGCTATAGATAGATCAAGAGAGGAGCCTTCCTTTTTGATATCAGCCGGAGCAAGATTTACAGTAATTTTCCTTACGGGAAAATCAAACTCTGAGTTCTTGATAGCAGAGGTTACCCTTTCTTTTGACTCCTTTACCGCAGCATCAGGAAGCCCCACAATGTTAAACTTAGGAAGACCTCGGGCAAGATCTACTTCAACTTCCACCGGGTAGGCATCTATTCCCTGAAGAGCACTAGAGTAGACTTTGGCCAGCATCCTTTTATCCTGTTATAATCTAGTCTAGTTTAGGAAGGATGTCAAGAAAACGCCTTAACATTTCTCGGCTCCCAGTTTATGATTGTATCTTGATTAACATCTCCCTTACTTGCTCCATCGTCTATCAAAATACCCCCATCGCCTATAACATGATGTTTTGAAAGGAGTCTGATTGCTATCCTGCTGCTCTGCCATTTTTGAGTCTCCTTTTCAAATGAGGCTTATAACCTATTTACCATGATAAAAAAGATTCAGCTCTTTTAAGATGGCAGAGACAGTTGAAACTGCCTTTTCGGCCTTATCAATGGTAACTTCTTGATAAAAGGTGGGAGAAATTTGTACTCCCTTCTCTGCTATTTCAAGTTCTTCTAAAAAAGCACCTTGAGATATAATACCAGCCTTCCTTAATTTTCTTTGATAATCTGGGATTAAATACGCAGATATATCACCTCCACCAAAATTGAAGGATCTTACAAAATAGTCCTTTTCTCTAAATAAGACACCCGATATATATTCCCAAAAGTCTTCTTCATATGTTCCGTCGGCAGTGGATGGCCATAGAAGGTAGGCCCCAGGCGAGATTTCAAAAACTGGGGGAGGCAAGGAAACCGTGGGGAGTTGACGTTTAAATTAAATATGTTATAATCAACTCAAATGGAACTCAAAACTTTCAGTATCAAAAAGGAGCGATTAGAAGCACTAAGGAAGCTATCAAAGGAAACAGGTATTTCTCAAAGCCTATTGATTAGAAGGGCAATTGATAATCTGTTAAAG
>JAUWXE010000079.1 GCA_030616535.1 Candidatus Aerophobota bacterium | reverse complement strand
GTCGGCATCACCAAGCACGTCCAGATCTTTTGGAACAGCCCAGATACACCCCAGCCCTTTTTTTAATGTGTAGTCCTTCTGAAAATCCAAAACTCTTTCCAAAACGTCCCTGTAGAAATTTACTTTCCTTGGGGTTATCTCAAGCTCTCCGGCCTTTATTTTTGAGTAAATCAAGAAGTTCTCCACCGTTTTCAATCCGTGTTGACTCCGGGATATTATTCTGTCAAACAAGGCCTTCCTTTTTTCAGGAGGCAAATCCATTTGTCTTAAAATGGTGGTGAGCTGATGGATGGTAGCCAGAGGCGTCTTTAGTTCATGGGAGGCAAATGCAGTAAGTCTGTCCGACAGCTCAACTAACTTATACAATTGGGTGTTATCTTCGATAACTTCCACCACGTAACTCAGCTTGCCCCGGGGTCCGGCTAGAGGAAAAGAATAGACATCCAGGTGCTTTTCCTCCCTCCCTCTTTTTATTACCTTCAGGCCTTTGGAGTTTTTTTTTGTCCTCAGAGTTCTTCTCACCGCACAAGCTTCTTCTGTGCAGGGTCTATTATGACCAAAACTGATTTCATAGCATTTTTCCCCTACTATGTTCTCTTCGGGCTTTTCTTGAATCTCCCGATACTCTCTATTCGCCCAAATGATGTTAAAGTTTGAATCAAGAACAACTATGGCTATACCCATAGCATTGAGTATTTCTATTCCAAATCGCTCTCCCAGAATCTGTTCTAATTTGTTAGCCGGGAGATCATTTTGACCCACTTCTCTTACCCTCTATTCTATCTTCGAAATTATCTTTTCAATAGTATAGCTGGGGAAAGCCATCTGTCAACGAAAAAATTTGAATCTTGCCTTATCCCTAGATTTAGGCACAGCAATCCAGGGAAGATATGATGGATACCTTATCAGGTGGGTTCTTGAGAACTTATCCAGGGGATAGATTTAAAATCCTCATCATAGGTGTAAAGAACATCAATTTTCTCTTTTTTCATCAAGACTGCATTGTAGGCGTCGATGAAGTCAATATCTTTTTCTAGGTAAAGGATCAAACATTCCTGAAGTAACTTTTTGTTTTGACAATGAAGATTTGGAGTATTCAAGATCTTCTCCATCCTGTTCACTATCTCCTCTTTCTTCAGGCGATAGAATCCCTCCAGAACCCATATTATCTCAGCCATAACTATATCGGAGGTAAATAAGGGTTCCTGTTTTTCCAGAGCTTTCCTGAACATTTTTAGACACCCCTCTGCCTTCTGAGGATGATCACGAGTGAGAAGCCGAAGGAAAACATTGGTGTCTACAAATCTCATTCTATCTCTCCTACGATCCTTTTGCTGACTTTTTCTTTCATCTTTTTGCGAAGATTTTTAAAATCGAGAGGCTCCTTCTGTTTTATTGTTCCGTGGACGTCCAGGATATTTCCCTTTATAGGATAGAGAATCACTGTTCCCTTCTCCTGAAGAAAGAGCAGTCTATCGGCCGTTTTGAGCCCCAAAGCTTTTCTAATCTCCTTAGGAATGGTAATTTGTCCTTTGGCAGTAATAGTGGAAGTGGGCATTTCATTCTCCTTATTTTTGTATTTTCTATTACATTATATTCGGATTTCTACTTTTGTCAAATATCAAGGAGAATGGAATTACCTCCATATCTTAGCATATCTGATTTGACACGATGGTCAAAAAATTGGCAAAGTCGCATTTGGCAATTAAATTTCGATTAACATTCTGTAAAAAATTGTAGCCAAAAGAAGTAAGAACTTTACCACAGGAATTACAGAAGCGAGTTTTACAGGAATGAGGAACGATGATATATTGATATAGAAGTTAAGTTTTTCAGAAAACTTTCTCATAAACACAAAAAACCTCCTCTGTGGATAGGACGACTTTAGTCACCCTTTGTAAAATAAAAATTAGAGGCAATTAGGAGGGTTAAGGCCTCCTCCTACCCAGGCGGAAGGCTTTAATAGTTTACCGAGCGAGAGATATAAAAATGCATGAGTAAGCAATCAGAACAAACAGCTTTGGTAAAATTCGATGATGAAGTAAAAAGAGATTACCGCTGGAATTTTACTGTCACCCTCCTGGATTGGACTTTTTTCTTTACGGCAATGAGCTTCGCTTCGGTCAATACGGTTCTACCCGCTTTTGCCCGGCATCTTACCTCCTCCAATTTCCTCATCGGTCTCATTCCTTGTCTTAGTACCCTGGGTTGGTTGCTTCCTCAGATTCTGATGGCGAATTTCGTCCAGAAATTAAAGAGGAAGAAGCACCTACTTATTTTTACCGGATTGGCAGAAAGGATTCCCTGGCTATTTTTATTCCTGGTGGTAATATTTATTTCCTCTTCCTCTCCTTTTCTTTTACTGGCTACTTTCCTTATTCTTTATGGAGTATTTTCTTTCTCGGGAGGAATGGGAGGTCCTGCCTGGCAAGATATGCTAGCTAAAATAATACCCTTAAAAAAGAGAGGTCGTTTCTTTGGTTGGAGCAACTGTCTGGCCGGAGGAGCAGGTATCTTTGCAGCTTTCTTATCCATTTATTTACTGAAGAGCTTTCCTTTTCCCAGAAACTTTGCTCTCTGCTTTCTATTTGCCTTTATTGCTATCTCTGCCTCCTACGCATCTTTCATCTTGATTAGGGAACCTGTCTATCCTGTAAAGAATAAAGATTCCGGCTTCAAAGAGTATTTCCTCCGGCTTCCCTCTTTACTTAGAAAAGATAAGAATTTCTTATCTTTTCTAATTTCCAGCATCTTCTTGAGTTGCGGGGGAATGGCTACCCCCTTTTTTGCCGTCCATGCCATGAATAAATTAACTCTTCCTGATAGCCAGATAGGAATCTTTACTCTTTTATTGCTTACCGGACAGACCATCAGTTCTATCTTATGGGGTTATCTGGGAGATAAAAAGGGATACAAACTGATCATGGAACTGGGAACCCTACTTACTATGCTCGCTATCTTGGTTGCTGTCCTTTCCTCTTCTATTTATCTATTTTACGGGGTCTTTTTTATCCTTGGTTGGGCTCTTAGTGCATTTCTTATCTCCAGCCTGGGGGTTGTTCTGGAGTTCTCCACACCTGAAACGAGACCAACCTATATCGCTTTAGCTAATACGGTTAAGGCACCTTTTGTGAGCTTATCCCCTCTCCTAGGGGGAATCCTTGCCGATAGAATCTCTTTCCCTTTTGTCTTTATTCTTACTATATTCATCCTTCTAGGAGGAATTCTGTACCTGGCTCTTCTCGTTCAGGAACCCAGACACCTCCCTCCTCATCTTCCGGGCAGATATCTCGCAAAAAGACACGTCTAGAGATTATCATGGCCGGATTCTACCATAGAAATAGCGTGTAGAGGCAGAGATTGACAAGGGTCTCCTCTTTGCTACTCTAGTTTGGACCAATTTCCCAGAGGATTCTCATTTATGCCTTCAAAAACCCTTGAAAAATTGAGAAGGGACGCCCGGAAGATTTTCATGGCCGGGGTGGAAAGGGTGGAACCAGCCAGAGCTGTGAAAAGCTTTGTCCACTTAGAAGACAGTACTCTCACCGTAAACATGAGAGAATACGATCTAAACCAAATCGAGAATATTTATATTGTTGGTGCGGGAAAAGCTGCTGCACCTATGGCTTTGGCTGTAGAGCAGATTCTTGGAAATTGGATCAATGAGGGTCTTATCAATACCAAGTACGGACACGGACTCTCCTTAAATAGGATTGAGCTAAAAGAAGCGGGTCACCCCCTACCTGATGAAGCAGGCATGCGGGGAGCAGAAGCCATTCTATCCCTTATTGAAAAGGCTAAAGATGAGGACCTGATTATCTGCCTCATTTCAGGAGGTGGATCAGCTCTTCTTCCTCTTCCGGCTCAAGGTATTTCTCTGGAAGAAAAACAAGAGGCTACCTCTCTTCTACTGGGGTGCGGAGCAACTATCCAGGAAATCAACGCTATCCGAAAACATATCTCTCGCATCAAGGGAGGAAGATTAGCTGAGGCTTCCTGGCCAGCTGGGCTCGTGACGCTCATTCTTTCTGATGTGGTGGGTGACCCTCTGGATGTAATTGCTTCGGGACCTACCGTCCCTGATGAAAGTACATTTGCAGATTGCCTGGCTATAGTAAAAAAATACAAACTGGAGTCCAGAGTTTCACCTTCTATCAGGAATCACCTTCATGAAGGAGCGGCTGGGAGGAGGCAAGATACTCCCAAAGCGGGGAATATTTGTTTTACCAGAACCCAAAATGTTATTATAGGCAGCAATATTCAGGCGATAGGAGCCTCAGCTTCGGAGGCCCGCCAGCTTGGCTATCACCCCTTGATTCTCTCTTCTCTTATTGAAGGAGAAACTCGCCAGGTAGCCAAAGTCCACGCAGCCATAGCCAAGGAGGTAATTAGAACCGGCAATCCCATCACCAGACCTGCCTGCCTTATCTCAGGAGGAGAGACTACCGTTACCTTAAGAGGGGAAGGCAGGGGAGGTCGGAACCAGGAATTTGTCCTGGCCGCCGCTCTGGAGATGAAAGATCTGAAGGCCTCAGTTATCCTCAGCGGAGGAACAGACGGTACCGACGGTCCCACTGAGGCTGCTGGAGCTCTGGCTGATGGGACTACCATCCGGCGATCCTGGATGAAAGGAATGGATCCAGCCTCCTACCTGGATAGAAACGATTCCTACAACTTCTTTTTCAAACTAGGAGATCTTTTAATAACCGGGCCCACCAGAACCAATGTTATGGATCTACGAATCATAATCCTTGGTTAACCGTTGACAGATGGCTTTCCCCAGCTATACTATATTCAAAAGCATCAGACTGCTGGTGAGACTTTTCGAAAATCCTCCTGGAAAATTTAGGAAAGATCATGGAAGATAATAAATATATACTGGGATTGGATTTAGGTTCAATAAGCGTCAATGCCATTCTCATTAATAAGGGGGGGGAGATTATTTATGAGGAACTCTACACCCGACATAATGGGGACCCCCTTAACAAGACCCGGGAGATGGTTAAGAAAATAGCCAGGAAATATCCCATTAAATACCTGGCGGTTACCGGTTCTAATGGGGAGAGATTGAGCAAGATCTGGGATGTTTCTTACACGGAGGAAGTGATTGCTCAGGCAAAGGGAATTCATCACCTGCACCCTGAGATCAAAACCCTTATAGACATTGGAGGAACCGATGCTAAGTTCGTGGAAATTAAGCGGGAGGGAGGAGTAAGAGATTTCGGGATGAACTCAAGCTGCGCTTCAGGAACGGGATCTTTCCTGGATCAACAGGCAAAAAGGTTAGAACTCGACATTGAAGGAGAATTCTCCCGCAACGCCCTTAAATCCAAAAATCCTGCTCGCCTAGCTGGCAGATGCGCCGTCTTTGCCAAATCAGATATGATTCACCTTCAGCAAAAGGCAACCCCCAATGAAGACATCACTATGGGACTATGTGAAGCTCTGGCCAGGAGCTACAAGAGCAACATTGCCC
>JAUWXE010000035.1 GCA_030616535.1 Candidatus Aerophobota bacterium | reverse complement strand
TTGGACCCCTCCCCATGATGAAAGCAGCCTCTGAGATAACTGAAAAATACAATCTCAAAACCAGGGTTAGTCTCAACTCAATTATGGTGGATGCTACCGGAATGTGCGGCGGCTGCCGGGTGACGGTGGGAAATGAGGTAAAATTTACCTGTGTGGACGGACCCGGTTTCGACGGGCGTCTGGTAGATTTTGATGAGCTTATGCTCAGGCAAAAAAGATTTGAGAAAGAAGAGAAAATCGCTTTGAAGAATTGGGAAAGTAACCAATCTTAAAAAGAAAATGGGGACGGGATTATTTTTCCCAGCCGTCCCCATTTTAATTAGCTAAAGTTCTATGAAAGCCACCTAGGAGTTATAGACAAAAACAAAATCGTTACCAGGGTATTTTGGTCTCCCCTTCCCCGCCTGGCGGTAATACTCTTTCAGTAGCAAAGCCAAAAGATGCCCACAAGCTGCTCCATCCAATTTTAAAAAGGCTACTCTTTGGATACGCTCCTTACGGAAGAGTTCTTGTCTAAGGAGTTTTTTGACAGCCCTCCATTTTATAATACAATATAAAGTGCCATTTTGAGTGAAAAGTAGTGCTAGGAAAAGATTGTGCCAAAACCACTTAAACTCTATTTGGATACCTCAGTTCCAAATGGATACTTTGACAAAAAAAGGTAAAAGTTAATCTAACGAGAATGAGTGTATATAATGTTACATAAAACAATTAAAGAAAATCTAAAAACCCTAGGTCAAAAGAGATTAAACATCCTTAAGGAGCTCAAGTTTCTGAAGGATTATCGTTTTTATTTAACCGGTGGAACTGCCTTGGCCCTGCAATTAGGACATCGTATTTCTTTAGACTTCGATTTTTATACTAAAGAAGAATTTGATCCTGAAACTCTCCTCCAGAATTTTCAAAAACATTTTAAAAATGTTCAATTAATCCGAAAAGTCAAAAACACCTTAATTTTGAGTATAGATAATATTGAGGTGAGTCTTTTTAGCTATCCTTATCCTTTAATCTCTCCATTAGTAAAAATCCCTGAGGTGAATTTAGCCTCAATGGAAGATATTTGTGCCATGAAAATAGTGGCTATAATCCAAAGGGGCACCCAAAGGGACTTTATTGATATTTACTTTTTGATTAGGAATTTTGGTTTAGAAAGAATCTTTACCCTGGCTCAGGAAAAATACAAGGGATTATTTAATAAATATCTGGCTCTGCAATCTTTAACTTACTTTATAGATGCGGACAAGGAAAAAGAAGAACAAAGAACTAAAACCTCAACCGGCATTAGTTGGGATAAAATCAAAAAAGAGTTAATTAAAACAGTAGAAGACTTTAAAAAGCGCCATTTATCTTAAAAAATGAAAAATATTGACCGCAAAATTCCTCCTTATATTGCCAGATGTCTTTGGTCTTTTGATCTTAATAATTTTGATTTGAAAAGATACAAAGAACTGCTCATTACTCAAGTTTTAAACTACGGCGATTGGCAAGGACTTAAATGGCTTTATAAAACTTATTCTGAAGAGGAGATAAAGGAGGTTATAAAACACCCTCGCCGTGGTCTCTGGTTCAAAAGAGTGCTTAATTTCTGGCAAATAATGCTTAAAGTCAAAATTCCCCAAGAGGAATTCCAAAAAGCAATCATTCGCTTGGGTGAGCAAGAACTGGAATAATATTAAAAATGGGGACAGGATTATTTTTCCCCAGCAACTCTGTTACTTCTCCACAATCACTGAGGCGTATCCTACTACTGCCTCGTAATCACCAGTAATATCGCCAGAGGTGGCATACTTTAAAAGAGTTGCCTTCTTAGCTCCTAGGAGGGAAGTTGCGGTGAGCATGGCCATTACCGGACCCGGGCCGCACATAGAGATACGATAACAGGAAACTGCCTTGGTGACATCCTTTGGACTCAGGGAAAGGATGGCCTCTAGAGCTTTTTTGTCCTGTCTTTCCGCTATGTCTTTTGGCTGATAATGGGTAAAGTCGGTGCTGGCAATAATGAGGCTGTTTTTTCCTTTCAGAACCTCTGAGAGGGTCTCTCCCACCTTCTGAGAGGTACTTTGATCCTGCTGCATCATGCAAATGGGAACTATTTTGAATCTTTCCTCATAGCTATACTGGAGAAAAGGAAGCTGGACCTCCAGAGAATGTTCCCTTTGGTGAGCTTTTTCATCCTCGCGAATAAGAGGAGAAAGCTCTGTAATTTTTTCTGCTAGCTCTTCCTCTATTTGGGACTTACCCAGAGGTGTTTGCCACCCACCTTTTCCGGCTATGGCCACTCCCGCACCGAAGCCACGGTGATTAGGACCCAGAATGACTACTACCTCGGGAATTTCTTGCCTGACTATCTGGTAGAATCCCCAGGCCGCCACCGGTCCCGAGTATAGATAGCCGGCATGGGGGCTAACTAAACCCATGATCTTCCCTTCTTTCTTAGAGGATAGGGTTGGTAGTCTGCCCGGACCCAAGGGATGGGTATAACAGTCCTCAATTTGCTTTAAGAGAGCCTTTCTTGTCCCTTCATAAAAAGTACCGGCTACTGCCGGAGACCTTACCATCTTTTCCATTTTTCTCCCCTTTTAATGAAAAATTACAAATACGGGGGCTAGAACCAGAGAGATTACCGACATTAATTTAATGAGGATATTAATAGAGGGGCCGACCGTATCTTTCAGAGGATCCCCCACTGTGTCACCTACCACACTAGCTTTGTGGGCATAGGAACCTTTGCCTCCCAGATTTCCTTCCTCGATATACTTTTTAGCATTGTCCATGGCGGCACCACTATTAGCTGTCTGAATCCCCAATGAAAGACCGGTTACCAGACTTCCCACCAGAAATCCCCCCAAGGCCACCGGTCCTAAAAAAAAGCCAATAGCTATGGGAAAGACTATGGCCAGAATCCCGGGAAGCATCATATTCTTTAGTGCCCCCAGAGACGCTATGTTTACACATTGAGAAGGGTCTGCTTTTCCCTTTCCCTCTATAAGGCCGGGAATTTCCTTAAACTGTCTCCTTACCTCCTCTACCACCCCAAAAGCCACTCTTCCCACTCCTCTGGCCAACATAGAGCCATAGAGATAAGGAACCATCCCACCCACCAACAGACCAGCAATGAGCTTAGGATCAGCTAAAGAAAGAGTGAAAGGATGAGAAGAAAGAGAATTTATGGTAGCCCGATATGCTGTCATTAACCCCAGGGCAGCGAAAGCCGCTGACCCAATAGCGAATCCTTTACCAATGGCAGCAGTGGTATTTCCCACTGCATCGAGTTTGTCGGTTACCTGGCGAACTTTAGGGGGAAGATGAGCCATCTCGGCAATTCCTCCAGCATTGTCTGCTACCGGGCCGTAGGAATCGACCGCCAGAGTGATCCCCAGAATGGAGAGCATACCCAGAGCAGTTATAGCTACCCCGTACATTCCAGCAAAGAGAAATCCGATGAGAGTAGCCGCCGCTACCACCACCACGGGAATTAAAGTAGAGAGCATTCCCAGAGCCAGACCGTTTACCACCATTACTGCCGGACCAGTCTGACAGGAGTCAGCCAGGTCTCTAACTGGCTTGTATTTACTGGAAGTATAATAGACGCTCACCTCCCCTATAGCCAGACCCGAAATCACCCCTGCGATAATAGCCCAGAACGGTCCTAGAAGAGAGTAGTTCTCATATGCGGTGCCAAGATACCTGATGATAAAGAAGGACCCGACAATCATGAGGACGGCTCCCAGGTAGGTTCCACTGTTTAATCTACTTTGAGGATCCTTTATCCTAACCCCTTTAATCCAGGCAATTCCCATCAGGGAGCAAATAATTCCCCAGCTAGCTAGATAAAAAGTAAGATAACTAAAGGCACTATAAGCATAAGATATAATAACCATGCTGGCGGAAATAGCTAGTGTAGCAATAATCGACTCTACATATGATTCGAGGAGATCGGCCCCCAATCCAGCGATATCCCCCACATTATCTCCTACATTGTCCGCAATTACCCCGGGATTGCGGGGATCATCCTCAGGGATACCTTCCTCTACCTTTCCCACCAGCTCCGCCCCCATATCAGCACCTTTGGTATAAATGCCCCCTCCAGCCCGGGCAAATAGGGCCATTAGAGAAGCTCCCATGGCGTATCCATTGACAATAACCGATTTTCCTTTGAATACAAGAGAAATAATCACCAGACCCAGAAAAGCCACGCAGACTATAGAAAGACCGGTCACAGCTCCTGCCGAGAAGGAAATATTCAAAGCCGGTGATAGTCCCTCCCTGGCGGCCTGAGTAGTTCTTGAGTTGGTTCTGGTGGCTACACTCATAGCAATCCAGCCAGCCAGACCTGAGGCACATACTCCGGTCACAAAGGCTAAGGCTGTTTGCCAGTTAACCTGGACTTCGTGACCAAAAAAGGGGGCCAAACTTAAAAAAATGGCCACCAAAATTACTACTATGGCCACTACTTTATATTCGGTGAGAAGAAAAGTTCTCGCTCCGGCCTGAATAGATTTAGAAAGTTTCTGCATTAATTCATTCCCCGGGTCTGCTTTGAGAATTCCTCTCACTAGAAAGCTCACCCCTATTAGTCCAATTATCCCCACTGCTGCTGAGACAACGATGTGTAGCATTTTCCCTTTTTACTCCATTGTTTGTTGATCGTTAGAATTATATTTGCTCATAGCCTTATCTATCCCCTGACTGATTGTCGTCTCTATAGCTTCGCTAGCCCTATCTATTACGGCCTCAATTACTTTCTTTTCCCCGGTATTAAACCCACTTAGTACATATTCTTTTAAATCCACTTCTTCATTGGGCCTGCCTATTCCGATTCTTAAGCGAGGTATGAGATTTGTTCCTAAAGACCGAATAACTGACCTTAATCCCTTGTGACCTCCGTCTCCTCCTTTGCTGGCGATTCTGAGTTTGCCCAAATCCAGATCCACATCGTCGCTTATCAGGATGATATCCTCGCAGTTTACTCGGTAGGTTTGCTTGATCTGGTAAAGCGACTCACCGGCAGCATTTACAAAGGTGAGGGGCTTGGCCAGTATGACCACCTCTTTTCCTATACATCCCTTTCCTATCAGAGCCTGATGAGAATAGGAGTTCAGTCCAATCTTATGTTTTTGAGAAAGATCCTCCACCACACGAAACCCCAGATTGTGTCTACTCTCTCGGTACTCAGGCCCTGGATTGCCCAGTCCGAATATCACCCTCATCCTTACCCTTACCCTTTTTCTGGGTCTCCTCTTTTTCTGTCTCTTCTATCTTTTTCTCCTTGCCAACCACTTCCACCTCTTCAGCTACTTCTTTTTCTTCTACCTTGACCACTTCTTCTCTCACCGGTGAAACTACGGAGACTACTAACTCCTGGGCATGAGTGAGGATCTTTATACCCGAGGGGGCCTTTATATCTCCTACATTGAGAGAATCACCCAGCCCGAGAGGAGTTACATCCACTTCAATAGCTGAAGAAAGATCTTTGGGTAGAGATTCTATCTCTAGTTCTCGCACCAGATGTTCTACCACACCCCCTATTTTTTCTCCCTGGGACTTTCCCACAAAGGATATTGGTACGGTGGTGGTTACAGTCTCTCCTCGAGTGACAGCATAGAAGTCAAGGTGTTGGAGATCACCTTTCATCCAATCTCGCTGCAGGTCCTTGATTATGACATGGTGTTGTTTATCCGTTTTCTGATCAGTTATTTCCAGAGTGATGATCTTTGCTCTGTCAGAATGGGAAAAAAAACTGTGCAGCTCCTTTATATCTATCTCGAGGGGTAGACTTTTTTTAAGATGAGGGCCATAG
The DNA here is from genome assembly GCA_030616535.1 of Candidatus Aerophobota bacterium. GTDB lineage: Bacteria > Aerophobota > Aerophobia > Aerophobales > AE-B3A > AE-B3B. The sequence continues at coordinate 4,221 of JAUWXE010000035.1, read as the reverse complement.
AGGACGGCAGGTAAGAGCCCATTTTTTCTTAATTTTCTCGCATGCTCCTTACCTGTCCTGTCTCTTAGCTTTGCTTTCAGTATTCTTTTTTCCATTTAGAATTCTCCTTCAATCAAGGTATAAGTAGTTAGGAGTCAGGCATCAGTGAAGAATCGATCTTTATCGAAGGCCTCATCGATGAAAACTAACCCCTGATTTTTTGGTTAAACAAACAGGGAACTCACTGATCTATTCTCATGAATACGTTTTATGGCCTCTCCCAGCAAGGAAGAAACTGAAAGAACCTTTATTTTGGATTTTATTCTTCCTTTATTCAGGGGGATAGTGTCGGTCACTACCAGTTCTTTTAAGGGAGATTTGTCAATTTCCTGGTAGGCATTCCCGGAAAGAACCGGATGAGTGCAACTAGCATAGATAGCCCGGGTACCCTCTTTCTGCAAAACCTCCATGGCCGCCATCAGGGTCCCCCCAGTGTCAACCATGTCGTCAACGATGAGAACCTCCTTTCCTTTTACCTCACCCACTATGCGTATCACTTCAGCTTCATTAGCCACCGGTCTTCGTTTATCCACTATGGCTAAAGATGCATTTAGCCTCCTGGCATAAGCACGGGCTCTTCTCATTCCTCCCATATCAGGCGAAAGCACCACTAAATCCTGAAGTTTCTTCTTTAGAAAATAATCTATAATTACCGGAGCGGCAAACAAATGGTCCACTTTGATATCAAAAAATCCCTGGATTTGGGCAGCGTGAAGATCCACGGTGAGCACACGATCCACTCCGGCCGTAGTAATTAAGTTAGCTACCAGTTTAGCCGTGATAGGAACTCGGGGTTGGTCCTTTCTATCCTGTCGGCCATATCCATAATAGGGTATGACGGCAGTGATTCTCCTTGCCGATGCTCTTTGAAAAGCATCGATCATTATAAGTAGTTCCATTATATTCTCATTGGCAGGAGGACTGGTAGGCTGAAGTAAATAGACGTCCTCTCCTCTCACATTCTCATTGATCTTAATATATACTTCCCGGTCGCTAAAGTACCTAATTTCCACCTTTCCTAGATGAATTCCAAGGTAATCGGCTATCTTTTTTGCCAGAGCCGGATTTGCCCTTCCGCTAAAAAGTCCCACTTCGTCTTTCAGACTCATTTTATCTCCTCCACCGTCAATGAAATTCACCTGCCACTCGCCAAAAAACTCTCTTTTTAAGCCTCTCCTATGGATTGATTTCTGACTTATCATATACAAATGATCCAATTTGTCAAAATTTTTTTCTCTTGACGCCTAAGGTGACCTCGATTATTATGGAAATAGTTATTAGGGGTGATAAGATGTCCACCAAAAAGATCCTGCTTATTAATCCCAATCAGCTAAAACCGGTGGTCTGTCCCATTGCTCTGGATTATCTGGCTTCTTCACTTAAAGGAAAAGGATATGCGGTCGATGTCCTTGATCTTGCTTTTTCTCCAAATTTCAAAACTTTAGTCAGGGATTATTTTGAGAAAAATTCTTGCCAGGCCATAGGCGTTAGCATCAGAAATGTTGATGATTGCTTCTGGATATCTAGCGACTTTTTCCTGCCCCGGATAAAAGAGATAACCGATTATATTAGGTCCAGGACCGAAGCTCCCATAATTCTGGGAGGAACTGGCTTTTCCGTGATGCCTGAGAGAATATTAAAGTTCTTTGAGTTAGACTTGGGTATTTACGGGGAAGGAGAGGACTCTTTTCTTTCTTTTCTGGAAGTAATTCGAGATGAGCGTCGTTATCCTAGTATCCCTGGTCTTGTCTACAGAACTGAGGGAGGCTTTCGAAGAAATCCTGCTAAAAATGTCGATTTGAGCCGAACCATCTGGTTAACCAGAGATGCAATAGACAATGAGAGATATTTTCAGGAAGGGGGAATGGGAGCAATTGAAACCAAAAGGGGGTGCAGCAAGACTTGTATATATTGCCTTGACCCTCTATGTAAAGGGAGGAAAGTTAGACTTCGTCAGCCTCGAAATGTAGTAGATGAAATAGAGATTATGCTTGGCAAGGGGATCAACTATTTTCACCTCTGTGATAGTGAGTTTAATCTACCTTATCATCATGCTAAGGCCATTTGTGAGAAGATAATCAAAAGGGGTTTGGCTGGCAGAATATTCTGGTACACCTATGCCTCACCTAGTCCTTTCACCCACGAGCTAGCTTCTCTTATGAAAACATCAGGCTGTGAGGGGATTGATTTTGGAGTAGATAGTGGATCTGATGAGATGTTGAAACGACTGGACAGAGATTTTACTTCGCATGATCTAGTGAGAACGGCCAAGATCTGTCAGCAGCACGACATTACCTTTATGTACGACTTATTGTTGGGCGGTCCTGGTGAAACCAACCGTAGTCTCAAAGAGACTGTAGATTTGATGAAAAAGATAAAACCTTCCCGAGTTGGGGTAGCCATAGGGATAAGGATTTATCCAGGGACTCGTCTTTCTGAAATGGTTTTAAGAGAGGGTAGTTTAGAAAATAATAAAAATCTTTATGGCAAGATCAAGGGAAATGAAGATTTCTTTGAGCCAATTTTCTACGTCTCATCTTCAGTAGGAGAAAAGATACTGGCTTATGTAAACACTCTGATTGGAGGAGATGAAAGGTTTTTCCTTCCCACCACCGAAGAAGTGACTGATAACTACAATTACAATAACAACAGCATCTTAGTTAACGCTATCAAGAAAGGCTACCGGGGAGCCTTCTGGGATATACTAAGAAGAGTCCATGAGAGTGAGTAAAGGAAAAATCTACCGCTCTAAACGTGAGTAAGAACTCTGGTCTCTTCTTTTTTCTTTTTTTCTGTCTTCCCTTTCCACTTGTCTAAGACGGATCTTTTAAACTTCCAGCCACCTCGCTGCTTGTAGCAAAATATCTTTCCCTCACGTGCTTTCTGAAGCAACTCGAGAAGGGGAATGTCCATGTATTCGGCTGCCTCTTTAGCACTCAGAAGTTTATCGGGATACTTTTTCTTGGAGGAAAGGTATTTTTCTGAGACCACCAAGCGATCCAGTTGCTCTTTGACCTTTCCTAAATTTTCAAAAATCCGCTCTATCTCATCGAGCTCTACCCCTTTAAGGTACTCCAGGTATTCAATCTTCCAGTCTATGATTTTTTCCTCAATTTTCTCTAACAGTGTCCTTATCTGCTTCATGCGGATTTTACTTCTAGAACTTTTGGCAGCCCAGGTGGCAAGAACGATAAAAGTGAAAAGAGAGCCCACGATAAGACAAGCAATGAGAAGATTCCCAAGGTCTAACCATCCTTGCATAATTTAACCTCCTCTCGCGACCTCAGATTTGTCAATTTCTGGCAGCTTAAAGCCTGGTTATCCAAAGAGATCCTCTCCAATCAAGAGGGAATTTCACCGCTTTGGACCACACTTGCGATATTCATCATTGGGTGCTATAATTTCTTAAGAACCCAAGGAGGTGGTATACTTGGAAAATGCTCAGTTCAGAGACATAAGAAGTACTGCCAGAGCCTTCCTCTTAATTAATGTTGTAACTGGTAAAGAAGATATCATTATGGAAAAACTCCTCAAGCTTAAGGAAATACGTGAGGTTCACCTCGTTCCCGGTGACTATGATATTCTAGCTGTCATAGAAGTAGAAACTGGTCTTATTAAGCCCGCCCCTGAAAAACTCGCAGAGATTGTCAAAGGAAAAGTTCGAAAAATTGCCGGTGTTTCCCATACCATGACGCTCATTCCTCTGATTTCCAAGGTTAAAAAATAGATAATTGGATCACACTTTTCTTCTCGTCAAATGATCCAAGATGATGTGTTCCAGTGGAGATTTTTTACCTTGAGTTTTAATTACGGATCTGTCTTTTGTTTCTGCCGGAACTCAACTGGCATAATTCTTAGGGGACTGAGTTGGCCAGAGGTTAATTGAACTTGGGTAGAAGTATGGATTGCCAGTTTACCACTTTGTTCTCACACCAAATTAAAAATAGCAGAATAAGAGAAAATTGTCAAATTTCGACCAACATCCAGATGCCCTGAGGTCTTCTTGATAGTACCAAGAAAGTATTAATATTGACAACATTTATGGGGGTATCGAAGGACTTTCCCCGCAGGAGCCTTAGATCAGCAAAAATTGTGAATAGTGAATGGCCAAAAAAAGAAACCAAGATACGATTCACGAAATACGATTCACCAAGTACAGCGACGAAGGGGAAGAGTCCCGAG
>JAUWXE010000070.1 GCA_030616535.1 Candidatus Aerophobota bacterium | reverse complement strand
TCGTCAGTTACCACTTCTCCAGTAATCTCTCCCAGCCGGGAGATCCCTTCTTTTAAATCAAAGGCTATTAATTCCTCCGAAAATTCCTCCCTTAAGCCATCGAGTGCCCTATTTACATTTTGTTTTGCCTGTTCAAGAGCGCATTGTTGCCTGAGGTTTATGATAAGGAGGTTAGAAGTAGGAAGAGTAGCTTCCTCTAAGGCGAAGTTAGCTATTTTCTCTTTGAGTTGGGCTAGATTAATCTCTTGAGTTGCCGAAATCTCCACCATTCTCTGGCAGGGAAAAAAATATCTAATTCTTTCCTTGTCAATTTTCTGGGGTAGATCTACCTTATTGACAACCACCAATGTCTTCGTCTTTTCTATTCCTCTAAAAATAGACTCGTCTTCTTGACTCAGAGGACAACTCCCATCCACCATTAGCAATATTATATTAGCCTCCTCAATTTTGGAACGAGTTCTTCTCACTGCTTCTTTCTCAACCTGGCTTTCAACTTCTCTAAGTCCCGCTGTATCAATTATCCACAAAGGAAAGCCGTTGATGAGGATCATCTCTTCTATAGTATCACGGGTGGTTCCAGGAGTATAACTAACGATGGCTCTTTCCTTCTGAAGAAGAGTGTTCAAAAGACTTGATTTACCAACGTTGGCTTTTCCTATAATCACTGCCTTTAAACCCTCTCGGTAGATTCTGCTTGTCTTACCTATTTCTAGTAAAGAATCAATCATTATAAGAATATGCTTGAGCCGGCTCTTTTTCTCTTTTTTCGATAGCGGCACAATATCCTCATAGTCAAAGTCTATCTCTGCCTCCAAATATGAGAGAAGATCAACCATTTCTTTCTTAATCCCATTAATTTTGCTGGATAGCTTTCCCTTCAGCTGATGCATGGCTAGCTCTAAATCATTCTCTGTCTTTGCTTCAACTATGTCTAACACACTCTCTGCCTGAGAAAGATCGATTCTCCCCTTTAAGAAGGCTCTTCTAGTGAATTCACCTGGTTCAGCCAGACGAGCCCCCAATTTTAGGGTGAGTTTGAGGGTCTTCCTTAAAGGAATTGGTCCTCCATGACAGTTAATTTCTAGTATGTCTTCTCGGGTATAGGTTTTAGGAGCTCGCATTAAGGTAAGCAATACCTCATCCACAGGCTTTCCACTCTCAGGGTCAACTATCCATCCATAGTGGGTTCTAAAGGAGGAAGTCCAGTCAATCTTCTTTCCTCGGGGAGGTCGGAAAATCTTCTTGGCTATCGAAAAGGACCTCCCTCCACTCATTCGCACAATCCCGATGCCAGATTCTCCTACCGGGGTGGAAAGAGCGGCAATGGTATCTTCCAGACTCATCTTCCTACCTTAGCCGGGCTCGGTAGGACCCGTCTTCTGGTAATGAAAAACTGCTGAGCTATAGAGATAAGGGTAGAGGTAAACCAGTAGACCATTACCCCAGAAGGAAGTGACCATAACATGACTATAATAAAAATGGGGAAAAACTGCATCATTTTAGCCATCCCTTCCTGTTGAGCAGCCGGTTGGGCCTTTCGGGAGATTCTCTGCTGGAGAAACATGGCTCCTCCCAGCAGCAAAAGCAGAGGAATATTGGGCTTACCCAGGTCCTTTATCCACAAAAAGGAGGGATTTTCGGAAAAAGGGAAATTAAGAAGAACCCGGTAGAGGACAAAGATGATGGGTAGTTGAACTAACATAGGAAGGCATCCGGCCATAGGATTAATTTTATGCTTTTTATACACCTTCATCATCTCTATCTGCAGCCGCTTAGGCTCACTCTTGAATTTCTTTTGAATAGCCTTTAGTTCAGGCTGCACAACTTGCATTCTCTGCATGGATTCAAACTGCTTGAAAGTCAGAGGAGATAAAGCTCCATAAATGAGGAGGGTTAAAAGAACGATGGCCAATCCATAGTTATGAGTGAAGCTGTAAAAGAAGAGAAGAACGTTTCCTAGTCCCACGGAAAGATAGCCCCAGGTACTGACTTTAACTGCGGAAGATAGATGATAATCCTGTCCGATTAACTTTTTTATTACTTGGTTAGCTAATCTGACTTTGAAGACATTCCCCGGACCGGCATAGATTATCCATCTGCTTTGGCGTCGCCCATCCCTGAGCCCCCAATAATCATCTTTAAACATCCCTCCCAGGGGTTGGTTGAGAGAGGCAAGTATCACGATCAGGTCCTTCTTTTGCCGCAGCCCCATCCATTTTACTCCCTGACCATAATCCTGTCTGGTTCCTTGCTTGAATTGTTCTTGAAGCTCCCCCTTGAAAAAAACCAGTTGTTCTATATTGTTGCCTTTGGTTCCGATACCTTTGGGCCAGGTCAGGTGGTATTCGCTGCCTAGAGGAAGATTTTCAGTTTCAATGACGCACAGTCCATATTCTCCTTCCTGGTAAAGTTGAAAGGTTTTAACTATCTTAAATCCTCTTTCGCTATCCTGCCACCCAAAGACGGCTTTTTTCGCGGTTTCATCCAATGTGGATTGAAAGTTCTTTCCATCTAGATCTATTTCCATCCCTTCCGGTAAGAATAGATTTAAACCCAAACCAAACCTCTCATAAGCTATTAACTCTTTCTTAGAGCTCTTTAGATACCAGGACTTGATCCTGGCTCCTCTGGAGACAAAGGTAACTTTCAAATAATCGTTTTCTAGAACCAATTCCTCAACTGCCCCCGGGGGGAGTGGAATTTGGGGAAGAGGAATTCTTTCCTCTCGAGCCGGCCAAGGTTTTCTTTCTTCTTTCGGTGGGGCAGTCTGGCGAAAGATAAAAGTCCAGACCACCAGCACCACCACTGATAACACAATAGCTAGAATGATATTTTTCTCCATAAATTTTTCCTCTTAGTTTAGCGGATTATAGCCCCCTGGGTTAAAGGGATGGCACCTTATGAGTCTCTGTATAGTCAGCCAGCTTCCCTTCAATAAACCGTATTTTTCTATAGCTTTTCGGCAATAATCTGAGCAGGTAGGATAAAACCTGCAGGAGGGCGGAAAAAGTGGAGAGATGCATAGTTGATAAAAAATTATTGCTCCTATCCCCAGCTTTTTGGTCATCTTGGTGGACAACAAGTTATTTGCCTCCCTTCTATCCTCTTGCCTCAGGGTTATTGCCCGGATATTTTCAAGGAATTGACTAATCACCTCTTATTTCGTCGGATCATCCCATACATCTGAGAAATGCTCACCTAATAGAGCTGACCAATCTTTAGGAATAATATCCAGAACTTCCATGGCAATCACTGGCCGATGTGGAATCTTCCCTTCAAAATGGAGAAAAGGTAAAGTAGTAGAACCTCCCACCGTAACGGTACAAGTTCTCGTTCCTCCTTCCTCAGAGGTAGCCCCTATAGTAACGGTATTGATGGGATTAGCCCACTTTTGCCTCACTTCAGGGATCAACATCTTTAATCCTCCTTTAATTTCAATCTTTTGACCAAAGAAGGAAATTTACTTATATCAGTATGAGGTATAAATTTTGCTGACATAAATTCGTCCATGTAGCCGGGATAGGTGATTAAATCATAGTAAGTTACCTGATGAGCTATTTTATAGGTCTTATCCAGCGTCTCCTTAGATAGAAGTGCCATTTTTGCACCGGCTATGGAGGTATTTCCCACAAATTGAACCTTTTCCGGAGCAACATCCGGAATGAGTCCTAATACCAGAGCCTTCTCTTTATTAAGATAACTTCCAAACCCTCCGGCTAGATAAACTCTGTCAATATCATCAAATTCCAGTCCCATGGATTTGGTTAATATGCTGGCTCCGGCGAAGATGGCCGCCTTAGCTCTTATCAAGTTTTCAATATCCGGTCGGGTTAAAACTATGTCTTCTCCTGTCTCGGTTTCACTAGCCGGTACCAGAACGAACTCTAGCTCCCCATCTCTTTCTCGAATCCGATTGGTTGCCTCTGGATTCAATTTTCCGGATCTATTAATGAAGCCGGCCTTGAATAATTCAGCCATAGAGTCAATCAATCCTGATCCACATATACCCTTAGGTTTGACCCCGTCAATGGTAGAATATTTTACCTCACCATCATCCAGGATTTTTACCCTTTCGATGGCTCCTTCAGCAGCTCTCATGCCGTGTTTTACTCCACTTCCCTCAAAGGCAGGTCCGGCAGAAGCTGAACAGCAAACCATCCATTCCTTGTTTCCCATAACGATTTCCCCGTTGGTACCGATATCTATAAGCATAGCTGTTTCCTCAGCTTCGTAGATTTGGGTAGTTAGAATCCCGGCGGTGGTATCTCCTCCTACCCAGCTACTTACACTGGGAAGGCAGTAGAGTAGACCCCGGGGATTTATCTTTATTCCCACCTCCGCGGCACGGATAGGAGGAGCAGAGGTAGAGACAGGTATATAAGGCTCACGTCTAATCTGAGAAGGATCCAACCCCAGAAGAAGGTGAATCATAGTGGTATTGCCGGCACATAAAAGAGCCGTAACATCGTTTAACTTGACTTTATTTCTAGAAATAAGAGTGGAGATAAGATTGTTTATGTCATTTACTATAGCTTCCTGCAGTTTATCCGGATCCTTTAGTTCAGCATAAATTATTCTTCTGGTAACCTCCTCCCCATAGACTCGCTGAGAGTTATAGGTGGCCTCCGCATCCAAAGTTTTAGAATTATTCAAGTTTATAAGATGAGCTACCACCGTGCAGGTGCCAACATCTACTGCTATGCCAAAATTATGGGGGGTGGTATCTCCTTCCTCAATCTGGATAACCTCGGTTGTTCGGCCCCTTATTCCAATAGTGGCCGTTATTTTCCCCTGGTTCTGGCGCAGGATTTTAGGTAGAATTCGCAAAACCTTTAAACCCGACTGCATAATGGGTTCATGGCGATGCCTTCGGATCTCACGGTAAAGACGCTGATGATCGGCCAAATTATCTAGGAGGTCGGGTTGGGGAAGTTCAAGATATAGCTTCTGCACTAAAGGATCGTGCTTGAAGAAGACCTTTTCACCGGCGATAGGATAAAAGGCTCGAAATCTCTGGGCATCTTTGTCAATAAGGATCTTTTCGCCTTCAGGGCGAGATTCGACTGGTACCTCAATCTCTACATCCTTCACTACCCGACTCTGACAGGCTAAAACATAGCCCTTCTGAATTTCATCTCTACTAAGAAGAGTAGTGGGCGTAGTGTGAATGGCTCCTTTTTTCACCACCAGACGGCATTTACCACATATTCCATCCCCTCCACAGATACTGCTCACGTAAACTTTAGCCTGTGAAGCGGCCTCTAAAAGACTCGTACCTTTGGGAACTTCTACTACTTTATGATAAGGCTCGAAGAGAACCTTTACCTTACGATTTTTCACTTAAGAGGTCACCTTCCATTCTTTTTTGAGAAAACCGGGGATTCTCGCGGCTTCCTCAGGACCAACTAAAACCTTCCAGCCAAAATCCTCTTCCAGCTCAGCTCTAAAGACAGCCACCAGCCCGGGTATAATTACTAAGTTATGGCCAATTCTCTCCTTAACTTTTTGTTCCTCCAAGGTCTTGCCAATCTTTTCTGCTGACCACTTGTCTCCGGCATAGGCATTGAGTACGCCTAAACCTTCTGTCTCTACCACGGAAATATAACTCGGTATCTTACTATTCTCTACTTCTCCTTGAACCGTAAAGTAGCTAAGAGAAAAATTGGTGCTAACCAGTACTGGAGATTGAGGAGTTACCTGCCCAATCTCGTAAAGTTTGGCTTCCACTGCATTAGGAACCTGGGGGTCAGTATAAATGTTCTGCCTTACAGTTAATAAAGGAAGATTCTTCCAGGGCTCTGTTCCTTCTATTACTACGATGCTGCCATACTTACAGATATAGGTAGTCGCCTGACCCACCTGCTGGAAAGGATCTTTTTCCGTAACAAAAGTAATGGTTGGATATCCAAGAGGGCGAAATGTCTTTCCTAAAGTCAGCCGCCTGATTCGAGTGAGATCCTGGAGAGCCTCGGCCACCCGAGGAGAGTCAACGCCG
>JAUWXE010000086.1 GCA_030616535.1 Candidatus Aerophobota bacterium | reverse complement strand
TGAAGAAATTAGCTATGAAAAGTGGGATAATGGTAGTTGCCCTGGCGGTGGGTTTGCTTCTCGTGGGAGGAGCAGTCTCGTATGCTCAGGAATTGGAGACAGTCACCATCAAGGCCTGGACGGTTGGGCCTGACGATCCTTCCATTACCCGGAAGACAAATCTGGATGATGCTGGCAAGAGACTAAATAAGTATCTGGAGGCTGTGGGTGCCAAGGTAAGAGTCGAGGTCGAAGCCTTATTCAACACTGAAAGCTGGGGCTCTTTCAAAACTGCAAACCTGCTGGCCTTAGGAGCGGGAGATCCTGGAAAGATTGCCGACATCATTGTCACTGGTCATGAGATGATTGGACCTTACGCTACCGCTGGGTACATAGTCTCCCTGGATGACTACGTCGCCAAATATCCTGAAGTTTATGATGACTTCATCCCTGCCCTCTGGAATTCGGCAAAGTTCGCGGGTAAGATCTGGGGCATCCCTCAGGACACTGAGGCCCGAATCACCTGGTTCCGAAAGGATAAGCTAAGGAAAATGGGTTGGAGCGAGGAAGAGATTAACTCCTTACCTAGGAAGGTGGAAGCGGGAGAGTTTACGCTGGACGACTTGGTGGACCTGGGAAAGAAGATGCTGGATGCGGGAGTGGTTAAAAAAGGAAATGCAATTTGGCATCGACCTACTCCTGGTACAGACTGGTTCCAGTTTATCTTTGCCTACGGCGGGGAAATTTACGATGCGGACACCGGCAAGTTGGTGGTGGATAAATCGGCCACTCTTAGTCTTCTGAAGTACATCAAGAAAATGGTTGATCTGGGGCTCACCCCCAGTGGTATGTCTACTATCGCCTGGTCAGAGATACACTCAAACTGGACTAAGGGGGAAATCGGTATCTTCCTCACCGGCGGCTCCTGGAATTGGGCAGAATGGCAGAGGGCTCCCTACAACTTGTCAGAGGCCGAAGAGTGGAAGAATATTGGCTGGTTCCCCATTCCTTCAGGTTCCAAGGGTGGAAAGCCGGTTTCGGTCTCTCATCCTCTGGTTCACCTGGTTACAGAGGCATCCCGACATAAGGAGTTGGCCTTCTTGTTGGTTACCTTGGCCTCGAGCAACGACCTTAACACCAAGCACGCTCTGGGAAGTGGACACTTAGCCATTAGGCAGTCTCAACTAGCTTATGGAGCATATGCCAAGGACGAGTACGCCACGAAGGTAGCGCAGGTTTTGAAGTATACCCACTTCGCCCCCAATCATGAGAAAGCACCTTTTTACTGGGAAACTATGTTTAAGGGGGCAATTAGCGCGGTTGAGACCGGTGCTGTATCTCCTGAGGGTGCCTTGGATTTCTTCGTCAAGCGCATGCAGTCCGAATTGGGTGATGAGGTAATTGTGAGGGAGTAGACTAACTATGGAGGGGGCCTCTCACTTAAAGAGGCCCCTTTCAAAGACTAATGATTTGGTAAGAAAATAAGATGAGTAAAAGAGCTCTTCTAAGTCTTGTCGTCTTTTTGCTACCAGGTTTGATCTTCACTTTTATTTTTTTCATTATTCCTGCCGTGATGACTGCTATAATGGGCTTCACGGGAATGGATTACCGTTTTCAGTGGAATTTCATTGGATTGGGAAATTATATCAGGATGGCTAAGGATTTTTTAATTGGGAAGATATTATTGAACACAACTGTCTACGTTATAGGAACTCTAGCGGTTTTTAACGTGACCTTTGGCCTGATTTTAGCTATATTAACCTCGAGCATCGAGGAGAAGGCAGGGATCTTCTTCAGGGGAGTCTGGTTGTTGCCAAGGTTCACTCCTCCGGTTGTTTATGCTGTTATCTGGCTCTGGATTTTGTCCCCCACAGAGAATGGTTTGCTAAACACGCTTCGCCTCCTTCTCGGCTTAGAGACCATGGACTGGATTACACGTCATCCCTGGGGTGTAATAATCGTAACCAACGGTTTTATTGGTGCTTCTATGGGAATGGTAATCTTCGCGGCCGCCATAAAATCGATCCCCCAAGATTATCGGTGGGCAGCCCGGGTAGATGGAGCGTCCTGGCTGCAGGAGATTGGCCACATAATTCTTCCTATGATTCGCTGGCCTCTTTTGTTTATCACTGCTTATCAGACGCTGTCTCTATTGACTTCTTATGAATATATATTACTGATAACTCAAGGCGGGCCCTTTTATGGTACTACGGTCTGGTCACTATATGCTTATGATGTGGCCTTTTCTAGTTATGCGGGAACTTTTGCATTTGGTTACGGAGCTGCTCTGGCTACCGTCCTGGTTGTCATCGGAATCGTTGCTTCGATGATATATTGGCGGATCTTCAAGTTCAAGGAGATGATGGAGGAGCCAAAGATTGAAATCACTTAGAAAACGAAACAAAGTGCCCAGGAGGTCTGACCCGGTGGTAAGAGGAGAGAAACGAGAAGTAGATTTTTTAAAAATCGGGATTTATGCATTTTTATTTTTGGCATCTTTGCCCATCTTTTTGGGATTTCTCTGGCTGTTTATCGGTTCCGTGAGCAAAAGCTTAACTTATGGAATCATCCCCGAAGGTCTTTCCTTAAGAAATTGGAGGTTTCTCTGGAAAATACCTTATCCTGGCTACCCGGATGTCTGGCTTACCCTCTTAAACACCCTGTTCCTTGCCTTCGGAGTGATGATTATAGTGGTGGCGGTGTCAACCATGGCTGGCTATGTGATTTCCCGGATGAAATTCCCTGGAAGATCCTTTCTTCTAGCTTCCACCTTGATTTTGCATGCTTTCCCTGCTATTACCCTTTTGATCGGCCTTTACTATGTGTTACGGGTATTAAACCTATTAGATAGTGTAATGGGGGTTATTCTGGCAAAGGCTGGTTTGTTTATACCTTTTGCTATCTGGATAATGAAGGGATTCTTCGATGGAGTTTCCTGGGATATGGAGATGTCAGCTTTAATTGACGGAGCCAGCCGGTTCCAGGTTTTTCGCAAGATTATGCTTCCTATGGTGGGACCAGGAATAGCCGGGATTTCTATCTTTGCCTTCATAACCGGATGGTCAGAATTCATCTTCGTCATTACCTTTATCAGGAAGCCTTCAGCCTGGACCTTGACTTCCTACGTCAACTCTATCATTGGAGACTTTCGGTTTGTTGACTTCGGCCTTTTGGCAGCTATTTCGCTGTTCTATGTGATACCGGTGCTTCTCTTTTTTATCTTTACTCAGAAGTATCTGATGCAAATTACCGTGGGCGGTCTAAAAGGAGGACGTTGAGGGGGCAAAAAAATGAAGGTGATTCTTAAGGATTTAAGTAAACACTTTGGAGAGGTTAAGGCAGTAGATGATTTGGATCTTGAAATAGATGATGGTGAATTTGTGGCCTTACTAGGACCCTCGGGCTGCGGGAAGACCACCATCCTTTTGATGATTGCCGGAATATACAAACCCACCAAGGGTTTAATCTATTTTGACGAGAGAGTGGTCAACAATATCTTACCTAAGGATAGAAAAATAGGCATGGTATTTCAGAGCTATGCCCTTTATCCTCATATGACCGTCTTTAGCAACATCGTTTTCCCTTTGAGGTTGATGAAAACTGCCAAAGAAGAGATGAAAGAGAGGGCCAGGAAAGTGGCCCAATTAGTTCGGATTGAAGAACTTCTAGATAGAAAACCAGGACAGCTTTCCGGGGGTCAGCAGCAAAGAGTGGCTCTTTGCCGAGCCCTGGTTAAGGAGCCAGAGATACTTCTTCTGGATGAGCCTCTCTCTAATCTGGATGCCAGACTGAGAATAATGATGAGATCAGAGCTCAAGAGGCTGCAAAAGGACCTGGGTATCACCACCATTTTTGTGACCCATGATCAGCTTGAGGCTCTGACCATGGCTGACAGGGTAGCGGTAGTGAATTTGGGATGTCTTCAGCAATTCAGCGGTTCTGATGAGCTTTACAACCATCCGAAAAACTTATTTGTGGCAGGTTTTATCGGGAGTCCTCCTATTAATTTCATCGATGTCTCTTTAGAGAAATCCGATGGCAGGTTTCTTTTAAAAAGCAGGGATTTGGAGATAGAGCTTCCCAAAGAAATAGGTTCTAAGGCAGAAAATAACTCTACCAGTTCTGGGGTAGTACTCGGTATAAGACCCGAACATATCCTGATTAATGAAAAGGAGGGTATAGAGACCGAGGTCTATGTGGTCGAGCCCCTGGGAAGGGAGATCTTAGTTAGTGCAAAACTGGGGGACTCGATGATTAAAGTCCTTACCTCACCACCCTTTAAAGCTGATATGGGAGACAAAGTCAGGTTAAGTTTTAAGTTAGACAAAATTATGTTGTTTGATAAGAAAACCGAGAAATCACTGTTGCTAGATAAAGATTAGAAGTTGGCCGTGCAGATAACTAATTTTATTATCTTAGATATTAGCTAGCTGGCCCGGCAGAAACTGTGTGGGGTAAACAGAGTTGCTGATAAAAGGGGTAGGCATAAATGCTCATTCATACAGAATAAAGGGTGACCTTGATCTCCTGGAGGCCGATTTGGCTTTTTTTGAGGAGGTTGGATTTGACTACGTGGAGATACCTATTCATGGCGTAGATGGGGTAATAGGTGGTGAGCTTAACCTTAAAAGCATAAAAAAGGTTAAAGAAGCTTTGGAAAAGCATCGTTTAAAGGCTACTGTCCATTGTCCTGATCCCCTAAATTTAAGAAAGGGAGATTTTGAGCTGAACCAAAAAGTTTTTAAATCTTGTATTGAGTTTACCTCAGAGCTAGAAGCGGAAATTCTGGTGTACCATGATGGCAATTTTAAAAGAACAAGACAAAGGTCGCAG
>JAUWXE010000043.1 GCA_030616535.1 Candidatus Aerophobota bacterium | reverse complement strand
TTTGAACTCGAATTGATGGTCGGGCCCTTCACTTTTTTGACAATTTTACCACCCAGGTTCATCAGAACCAATTTCATATTGGTGCCACCCAGATCAACACCTATGACAAATCCACCATTAGGATTGAGCTCAATTAAGGTGGGTTTTCTTCCACCGGAAGATTCGCCGATTCCCTTCTCTTTAACTATTCCTTTCTTTAAAAAATGCTCTATAACCAAGGAAACGGTGGGCGAGCTTATTTTGGTTAGCCGGGAAATGTCTGCCCGTGAGATAGGACCTTCCTTCTCTATATTTTCTAAAATCATTGACCTGTTTATATCCCGGATCAAGGTGGGTTTTCCTGACGACTTAGATAGCATCTATAACCTCTTAAGTTTGACTTGCTTAGGAAAGCTTTCTAACTAATTTTATTATAAATATATTTTCTCAACCGTCAAGCCCCCCCCTAAAAAACTTTCGCAGAAAAACTGAAAGTTGGGCTCGAATTGAAAACGAACCAGCAAAATCAGGATTGACAGCAAATCCTGATCTGTCAGAGGATTTGACAGCCCTTAAGAAATTGATAGGATGGATGAAGATTGACTGCGGCAGACGCGATAAAGGAGAGCTAGAATGAGTCTTTTGGGCCTGGATGTGGGAACCACCGGGTGTAAAGCCATAGTATTTGATCTTGAAGGAAATGTTCTTTCCAGTGCTTATAGGGAGTATCCTCTTCTTCATCCGCAGTCTGGCTGGGCCGAACTTGATGCAAACCAAGTCTGGACAAAGATAGAGGAAAGTATCCAGGAAGTAGCCAGCCAAGTTAAAGCCGATCCTATAAAGGCTCTCTCTATCTCCACCCAGGGAGAGGCTTTCGCTCCTGTAGACAGAGCCGGAAGACCCCTGGCTAATACAGCTATTAGCTTTGACATTCGGGGGGAGGAATTCACCAGGTGGTGGGATTTTAAGCTAGGGTCAAAGAAGATAATGGAAATCACTGGCATGCCTCTTCACTCTATGTTTTCTATAAATAGAATTATGTGGCTCAAAAAGTATCATCCCGACATTTATCGGCGTACCTGGAAATTTCTCTGTTACGAAGACTTTGTAATTCAAAGACTTGGTCTACCTCCCACTATCGACTATTCACTGGCCGCTCGGACGATGGCTTTCGACATTGTTAAGAAAAGATGGTCCGGCAAGATTCTCTCCTTAGCCAGAGTAGACGAATCTTTGCTACCTGAGGTTGTCCCTTCCGGAACCGAAGTTGGTAAAATACCTTCAAAAATGTGTGCTCGCCTTTTGCTCCCTTCAGGAGTTTCTGTAGTTACCGGAGGACATGATCAGCCTTGCGGGGCATTGGGAGCCGGAGTAAAAAAGGAAGAATTAGCCATGGAGGCTACCGGCACAGTGGACTGCATCGCCACAGTTTTTAAGCAGCCTCATCTTGACCAAAAGATGCTGGAGAACAACTTTGCCTGTTATCCTCATACTGTTTCTAAATTTTACATTAGCTTAGCCTTTAACTTTACGGGAGGCTGCCTCCTTCGCTGGTTTAGAGATACTCTGGGAGGCGAGGAAAAAAAAGAGGCAGAAAAAAAGGGAGAGAATGTCTATTCTATCCTCATCGATAAGGCCACCGAAGACCCCTCGCCTCTTTATCTTCTTCCCCACTTTACAACTACCGGAACGCCTTATATGGATCCTAATTCGGCTGGAGCTATTATGGGCTTAACTTTAAACACCTCCAAGGGGGATCTAATTAAAGCTATCTTAGAAGGTGTCGCTTTCGAGATGAAGCATAATTTAGTTCTTTTGGAGGAAGCAGGAATCCCGGTGCGGGAGCTCAGAGCTATAGGAGGGGGAGCAAAGTCAGAAAAATGGCTTCAATTAAAAGCTGACATTTATAATAAACCCCTGGTTTCTTTGAAAGTATCGGAAGCCGCCTGTCTGGGAGCGGCTATTCTTGCAGGGGTGGGGGTGGAAGAGTACAGCTCTATTCAAGAAGCAGTAGAAACTGTAGTAAAGAAAAAAGAATCCTTCTCTCCCCAAAAAGAAAAGGCTAAAATATATGAAGAAAAATTCGCTATTTACAAAGATATTTATCCCACTTTAAGAGAGCTAAATCACCAGATCAGGGATTTATCAGCTCACAGGGTGTAGTTAAGGGTTAAGGAAATTCAATTGCAACTTTACGATCTTCCTGCGCATGAGCTCCATAGGTTAATTGAGGATAAAGAGGTTTCTATTGAAGAGGTGATCTCTTCAATATTTCAGCGCATCAGGAAGGTGGAGGATAAAATAGGAGCCTTTCTGAAGCTTGATGAGGAAGGAGCTATCCGTCAGGCGAGGCAGTGGGACAAGAGAATCTCTCAAGGAGAACAGATAAAACCGCTTAGCGGGATTCCCATTGCCATTAAGGATCTTATCTGTATAGAAAAGGGAGAAACCACCTGTGCTTCTCGGATCCTTAAAGGATTCTATCCCCCTTACTCAGCTACTGTAATAGAGAAACTAAGAAAGGAAGGAACCATCATTATAGGCAAGACCAATATGGATGAGTTTGCTATGGGATCGAGTACAGAAAATTCTGCCTTTAGAATAACCCATAATCCCTGGAATCTAGAAACCACTCCGGGAGGTTCGAGTGGGGGATCGGCAGCAGCGGTTGCCAGCGGTGAAGCCCCTCTGGCTCTTGGTTCAGATACAGGTGGGTCTATCCGTCAACCGGCTGCTCTCTGTGGAGTCGTGGGGATGAAACCCACTTATGGTCGGGTTTCTCGCTACGGGCTGGTAGCTTTTGCCTCGTCTTTAGATCAGATTGGCCCTATAACCAAGGATGTTACCGATTGTGCGGATCTTCTGCAGATAATCTCCGGCAGAGATTTGTATGATTCTACCTCTCTTGATTACCCTGTTCCTGACTACCATCGATCCCTTATTCCTGATCTTCACGGAATAAAGATAGGTCTTCCTCAAGAATATTTCATTCCCGGGATGGAAGAAGAGGTAAAAAAGAAAGTTTTAGCGGCCACCAAAGTTATGGAAGACTTAGGAGCTCGAATGGAAGAAGTATCCCTTCCTCATACGGAGTACGCCGTAGCCACCTATTATCTCATAGCCACTGCTGAGGCGAGCTCCAATCTAGCCAGATACGATGGAGTGGGATATGGATACAGAACTCGGGATGAGACCAACCTTATAGATATGTATAAAAGAACCCGTCAGGGAGGATTTGGCGACGAGGTAAAAAGAAGGATGATGCTGGGAACTTATGTCTTGAGTAAGGGCTATTATGAGGACTACTATGGAAAGGCTCAAAGAGTACGTACCCTTATTAAGGAAGATTTTGATAGGGTTTTTCAGAACTTTGATGCCCTAATTACTCCCACTTCGCCAACCGTAGCCTTTAAGATAGGGGAAAAAATAGACGATCCTCTTAAGATGTACCTCTCCGATATTTTTACCATATCTGCTAACCTCGCAGGCATACCGGGCATCTCCATCCTCTGTGGTTTTAACCAAGCCGATCTTCCCATTGGTCTTCAGATTCTGGCAAAACCATTTGACGAACCTATGCTGCTCAGAATTGCTTATGCTTATGAACAAAATACCGTGTGGCATGAAAGAGGGGCAAAAATTAGCGGCTAGGGATCAGGAAAAGAACCATGAGTAGACCAGGCCTTTTAAACGATTGTCCGGTTATTAAGGTAGAGGGTGAAACCCTGCCTGATGCATGGGAAAAATCGGTAGTGGAGTGCTGGGAAAAAGGAATAAAGATCAGAACTGAATATGATAAACCAAATGATCCTCCCAGCCGGGACTGCACGATGATCATGGAGGTAACTCATCCCTTCAAAGAACCTCGTTTGCACCGAGCTTTCCCGGCCGGACTGGAAGATCTAGAGATATATCGACAGGAGGTTATCTACGGGGTGCATGATGATTGGATTAAACCAGAGGAAGGGAAATGGGAATATACCTATCATGAAAGACTATTTAATTATAAGGTTGAAGGAAGGAGCATAGACCAGATCGATTATGTGGTCCGCAAGCTATCCGAGACGCCGTACACTCGTCGGGTTCAAGCGGTTACCTGGAAAGCCTGGCTTGACCCTAAGTGTAGCGATCCACCTTGTATGCAACGCCTTTGGCTAAGGATCTTTGAGGATCATCTCCAGTTAAATGTTCATTTTAGAAGTAACGATGCTTTTAAGGCGGCTTTTATGAATATATTTGCCTTTACCGAGCTACAAAAAATAATGGCAGAGAAAATTAGTGAGAAAATAGGTAAAAAGATAAAAGTAGGCAAATATGTCCATATCGCTGACAGTTACCATATCTATGGCTCTTACTATAAAGATTTTAAGGGTTTCCTTGATACTTTGAGGAAAAGATCCTTTGAGGAGAGAACTTGGTCTACTTCCTTTGCCGAGCCTTTTTTCGAGGAAGGAAGAAAAAGATTGAAAAAGGATAAGAAAGGAAATCCGATATGAAAAAGGTATTGGTAACCGGAGGAGCTGGTTTTATCGGCTCTCATGTGGTTGATGGGTATCTCCAGCAGGGCTGGAAGGTGGTGGTGGTGGATAATCTATCCAGTGGAAAGAAAGAGAACCTCAATGAAAAAGCAAAGTTTTATCAAATGGATATCGTCGATAAAAGGTTAGATAAAATTTTTGCCGAGGAAAAGTTCAACCTGGTTAACCATCATGCAGCTCAGATAGATGTGAGAGTTTCCGTAAAAAAGCCTATGTTCGATGCAGAGGTGAATATCCTGGGAACCTTAAATCTTTTAAATAACTGTATAAAACACGGGGTAAACAACTTCGTTTTTATCTCATCAGGAGGGGTCGTTTATGGAGAACCTACCGATCTACCGGTAGACGAGCATTATCCAAAAAATCCTCTTTCCCCCTACGGGGTTTCAAAGCATACTATAGAACATTATCTTCACTATTACAGAAAAACTTATGGACTCAATTACCTTTCTTTAAGGTACGGAAATGTCTATGGGCCACGACAAGACCCTTATGGAGAAGCAGGAGTGATTGCTATTTTTACCCGACAGATGCTCCGAGGAAAAAGACCTAAAATTTTCGGGGATGGTGAGCAGTTAAGAGATTACATACACGTTAGCCAGGTAGTAAACATCAACTTGCTCGCCAGTCAAAAGATAAAGAGCCTTAATGAGAAAAAAACGAGCTCGCCCGATGATTTGGCCTACAACGTGGGAACGGGAAAAGGGAGCTCGGTCAATCTTTTGTACCAGCTTTTAGCAGAGATAACCGGCTTCAAAGTTCAACCAATCAACGCTCCAGAAAGAAAGGGAGAAATAAGGAGAATATTTTTAAATACTGATAAAGCAAAAAAAGAGCTGGACTGGCAGCTCCAACTAGCCTTGAGAGAAGGATTAGAAAAAACAGTAGATTGGTTCAAAGAACGTGAATCGTGAATGGTCAATAGTGAATGGTAAAAAAACTTTAAGACGAACAACGCAATGCTATTCACGTCTCACCATTCACATTTCTTCAAAGCTCCGGCTGCGCCACCTTCGGTCCGGGGAAAGTCCCTCGGTACCTGTATAAATCCTCTCCATACTACTACTTTCCCACAGAAGCTTTCTCCCCCGCTAAGGCTAATAGGCTCTTTTCTTTCTCTTCTACCTCTTTTTCTAATCTTTCCACAATCCCCTTATTCTCATCTCTCAAAAGGTGCCTGAATCTTCCCTGGGATTCTAGCCACTCTCTTAGAGGATGTCTCTTTTTAGGACGATAAGTGATCCTGTATTGACCTTTTTCCACCTCATAAAGAGGCCAGACTCCGGTTAAGACTGCCAGTTTAGCAATCTGAATGGACAAAGAAGGATCATGTCTCCAACCCCGGGGACAGGGCGAGAGAATATTGATAAAAGTTGGACCCTCTGTACTCAAGGCCTTCTGCACCTTCTTAATTAAATCATTGTAATAAGCAGGATTAGCTTGAGCCACATAGGGAGCATCGTGAGCGGCTACAATCCTGGTTAGATCTTTGCGGGGTCTTTGCTTTCCCTCCGGTATGGCCTTTCCCACAGGGCTGGTAGTAGTTGCCGCCCCTTCAGGAGTAGCACTTGATCTCTGGATCCCTGTATTGTGAGCCACAATTCCATCGGTAATAAAATTATGTTCACCCTCTACTCTTAAATCCAAAGTTGGCTCTGATCCAATTAATTTTATATTTCTTACTTTTTCGGTCTCAAAACACTTGTTATCTATTAAAAAATTCTTATACTTATATTGACTTGGATATTTTTCGGTGTTCCATTCATCTTTTTCGCTAAAGCAGATATATCCATACTCGGAGTCTCTTAATAGCTCTCTATCCACACATTTTGTCCCTTTTTCTTTTCTTTGCTGATGTATTTTCCCAACCCTAAGACCCATAGTCTGCAGTAAGAGTCTTAGACCTTTGAGGAGTTCATAACTGGCTGAGACATACCGCGAACTATTACCTGTCTTGTGTCCATCTGATAGCATTAAACCTCGAACAAAACTTTCTTTTTCTTCTCGGGGTAAAGTAAATATCCAGGGTGGAATTATTTTATTTTTCGCTCCAGATCCAAAACTCAAGGAGTCGATAAATCTGGCAAGGTTTACAGAATTTGTATGCACATACATTTCATCGGTTCTTGTTTTTCCCCCAAAGATTTTTGAATGCAGATCAACTAAGATTTCTCTTGCCCTAGAATTCTCCGGCAGGGCGAATCCTACCTCTCCTTTTTCATTCCTTACCCAGCCATCGCCAACCCATATACCAAGATATTTCATCAAATCTGGACTAGAATATTCTGGTAGGTCTATCTCGTTTAAACGATTTACTTTATAGTCTCCCTTTTTTACTTTATTAAAATCAAATTTAAATGATTTTCCTTTCTCTAAATTTTTCAATACGACGATTTCATCTCCCGTCTTCATTTCTGAAATTGTTTTCCAAACAAAATGATTCTTCTTACCTCTACCATTTCTTTTTAAAACCAAAAAAGGATGATTCGCCGTTGCCTTTATTGAATGGTGCAAAGTGGTAAGTTCGTAAACATCTTTTATTCCATTGTCAAATACCCCACTACATTTTTTCAAAACTAACTGATAGGTTTTTTGATCAAAGGCATATACCTCATCTCCTTCTTTTACTTCTGTTATTCTCTTAACCCCATCTTTAGTCATTATCAAAGAAGAGGTACTTAAGCAATTCATATAAGCTTGATTGTCGTAGCAGATATAAAGGAGATTGTGCCCTCTTTCCAGAACCCCGGACAAGGCCTGGAGTCCTATGTCATAAGTCCCCCCATCACCACCAAAGGCGATGAATTTAATGGTGCGCTCGATCTTACCCCGTTTTTTTAAACAGCTATAGGCAGCTTCTACTCCCGACAAGGTAGATGCTGAATTCTCAAAAGCACAATGAATCCAGGGAATCCTCCAGGCAGTAAAAGGATAAATGGTAGTAGCTACCTCCAGACACCCGGTAGCACAACTCATCACCACTGGATTTTCGGCGGCCATAAGAACCTGCCTTACAATTATGGAGGCACCACAGCCGGCACAGAGCCGGTGACCCCCGGTGAGCAATTGTCTCTTCTTGGATAAAACCTTAAGGGATGGCATCTTTTCCTCCTTATTTTTACTCCCTGAGCCCCAGATAACCAACTAACTCCTCTACTTTTTTAGTCTGGGCTATTCTTTCCAGATTTTTATAAACTCGTTTGATTTCATCTATCCCGATGTCTCGTCCCCCCAATCCATAAATATAATTTACCACGGCTGGTGGTTTAATCTCATCAAAAAGGGCGGATCTAATCTCCAGAAAGATCGGTCCTCCCTGAGCCCCAAAAGAAACACTCCGGTCCAGAACAGCCACTGCTTTCACACCTCTTAAGGCCTCTGCGATCTGCTTGGCTGGAAAAGGACGGAAAATCCTAATTTTGAGAAGACCCACTTTCTCACCCTTCTCTCTTAGTTCCTCTACCACGCTCTTAACCGTTCCGGCAGTGGAACCGGCAGCTACAACAACCAACTCCGCTCCCTCCAGTTGATAATTTCCCATTAAATCATAATAGCGACCACTCAAATCTCCGAATTCCCTCTCAATTTTTTGAATAACCCCAGGCGCTCTTTCCATTGCCTCCATCTGTTGTCTTTTATGCTCAAAGTAATAGTCATATAGATCAAGAGGGCCGTAGGTCACCGGGCTGTCCACGTCAAGAAGCGAATAGGCATTCTTATATTCACCAATAAACTGACTCACCTCGTCATCTTCCAATATCTCTACCCGCTCCATGGCATGAGAAATAATAAACCCATCAAAAGTGACCATTACCGGAAGTCTAA
>JAUWXE010000114.1 GCA_030616535.1 Candidatus Aerophobota bacterium | reverse complement strand
CCACGGAGAATCTTCCCCTTAAAGAAAAATTACTGGGAGCCTATTTTCAATCGGTAAGTGCAAGAACAGCCGGGTTTAATACCTTAAATATAAGTGGTTTGTCTATATCTTCTGCTTTTTTACTCATTATCCTTATGTTTATAGGAGCCTCTCCTGGCTCCACTGGAGGAGGTGTTAAGACCAGCACCTTTGCTACACTAATTTTCACCATCAAATCTATGGCTCAGGGAAAAAACAGGGTGGAGGTTTTCCGCCGCACTATACCTCGCTTGATAGTTTATCAGGCCTTGTGTGTTATCATTCTAGCTCTGGGATGGATTGCCATTTCCACCTTCATCCTTACTTTAACTGAAAATACTCCCTTCGTTAATATACTTTTTGAGGACCTTTCCGCCTTTGGCACAGTTGGTTTATCCAGGGGGATCACTCCTAACCTGACTCCAGTGGGTAGGGTTGTCATCATCCTTACCATGCTGGTGGGAAGAATTGGCCCTCTGACCCTGGCATTAGCCATAGGGGGAAGAAAAATTAGCGAACTTTATGAATACCCTGAAGAAAGAATAATGATAGGGTAGGAGGAAAAAAAATGCGTAAGTTTGCCGTCATCGGACTGGGACGATTTGGTGGAACTCTAGCCCAGAGTTTAGCCGAAAGAGGAGCTGAGGTAATTGCGGTTGATAAAGATGGTAAGTTAGTTGACAAATTTGCCGAAATTGTGGATCTAGCTGTTAAGTTGGATTCTACAGATGAGGAAGCTTTGAAGTCTCAAGGGATAAATCAGGTAGATGTGGCTATCGTGAGTATAGGAGATTTTGAGGCTTCTGTTCTTACTACCGCTCTTCTTAAGCGACTAGGTGTTCCTACCGTCATTACTCGGGCCTCCCAGACCACATCACATATTCAAGAACGAATATTGAGTCTGGTAGGAGCAGATAGGGTAGTTTTACCGGAGATGGAGATGGGCAAGAGATTAGCCAGGAATCTTTTGGTTTCCAGTGTCCTCGATTACGTCCCAATTTCTGACAAGTACAGTGCAGCAGAGATCCGATCTCCTAAATCGTTCTGGGGTAAAAAAATAGGTGATCTTAAGATTCGACAGAAATATAAAGTGAACATTTTGGAGATGAAGAAAGTATCCGGGGAGGGGGAAGATGAGCGGGTGGAAAGAATAAACTATCTTCCTCAGTCCGACGACGTTATCGAAAAGGGAGATATTTTTCTGGTGATAGGTGAAGAAGAAGATATTGAGCGCCTCTCAAAGGAGGAGTAGTGATTGGCTGGCTACGTGTCGAGCTATTTACATTCTTTGAAGGTGTGCTATACTTCAAGAGAACTGAGTGATTTTTAACAAAGAAAGGGGGGAAAGAATGTGGTCATCGGTCTTAAAGATATTGGGTTACTTTTTCGGAATAGTTGCCGGAATAAGTCTGGTAGCCGGAGTTATATTGAGGCTAACTAGAGGACCCCAAGGAGCTATTATCTTCGGAATTTTGCCCCGGTCTTACCTCTACTTTGCCGAAGTTTGTCTCTTATTTGCCATTGCTTTTGGGGTGGCTACTTTACTGGAAAGGAAGAAAAAAGAGGAAAGGTAATTCCTTTATGCCGGGATGGCGGAAGTGGTAGACGCGCATGGTTGAGGGCCATGTGGACATTTTAGTCCATGGGGGTTCAAGTCCCCCTCCCGGCATTGGATGAAGACAGGGTTAGAGAGATAGGGAACATTTCTCCTTTTTGGCAGTCTAATGTATTAAGAATAGCTTTTGAGAGGCTGAGATTAAAAGGAGGTGATGTTTCGGGTAGGAAACGAGAGCTATTTTTGTCACTAAGACTCGAAGGAGGATTTAGATGTTGATACAGAAGAAAAGTCTGATGTTAGTGGGTCTATTTCTGATTTTGCTGGCCAGTGGTTTATTTATCTCTCAGGGAGATGCGGCCGCACAAAAGATCCGTATTGCAGTTATGCCCTTTGAAGTTACTGTTCGGCCATGGTGGACCTGGGATTGGGATGTTGGTGAAGGAGTATCTGGTATGCTGGTGACCGAGCTGGTAAACAGTGGTAGATTTGACGTGGTAGAAAGAGAAGAGCTGGATCAAATATTACAGGAGCAGAATCTAGTTAAAGAAGGGATAACTGATCCAGCAACGGCGGCACGAATAGGAAGACTGTTGGGAGTTCAGCTCTTTGTATTCGGGAAAGTCACTGAATTGAGTTGGACTCCTAAAACAATCGGTCTTCCAAAAATAGGAAGTTATGCTGAACTGCGAGCTCGGTGTGGACTGGATGTGAGACTGGTTAATGTAGAGACCGGGGTCATTATGGTAGCTCTGCAAAAAACTGGGGCTGAAAGCAAAATCTATTTTAGACTGAGTCGAAATTGGGGAGATCTCTCTGGTTTCTCTATCGGAGGCAGTCGGTTTGATGCTCATGCTCTTGGTAAAGCCACCCGAGAGGCGGTAGAAAAAGTAGCCGAGGGGATTCTTGATAAGTCAGCCGGTTTAACCGTTACTCCGGTGACACCCACGGTGACACCACAGGTTACCGTAACTCCTACAGTTACTCCGACCAGAATCCGAATCGCGGTTATGCCTTTTGAAGTCATTGTTCGGCCATGGTGGACCTGGGATTGGGATGTTGGCGAAGGAGTATCTGGTATGCTGGTGACTGAACTGGTAAACAGTGGTAGATTTGACGTGATAGAAAGAGAAGAGCTGGATCAAATATTACAGGAGCAGAATCTAGCTAAAGAAGGGATAACTGACGCAGCAACGGCGGCACGAATAGGAAGACTGTTGGGAGTACAGCTCTTTGTCTTCGGGAAAGTCACCGAATTTAGCTGGACTCCTAAAACAATTGGTGTTCCAAAAATAGGAAGTTACGCTGAACTGCGAGCTCGGTGTGGACTGGATGTGAGACTGGTTAATGTG
>JAUWXE010000017.1 GCA_030616535.1 Candidatus Aerophobota bacterium | reverse complement strand
TTGTCCATTTCCCTCCTTTAACACCCGGATTCTCCCACCAAGAAATTTCATCCGATTTATAATCTCCGCCATTGATCACATCAAGATATCCATTGCCGGTAAGGTCATATAAAGATCCACCACATTCCTGGTTTTCTACATCGTCAATGAGATGACGCCTCCACTCTTTCCCTTCACCCTTATTTTCAAACCACACCATCTTGCCGTTTCTGCCCGATAATACGATGTCGGGTAGCCCATTTTTGCTTACATCCCCAACAGCCAAGAATGTATTCATAGCTGCCCGACCAGTCAGGTTTTCCAGTTTGCCTATTACTTTTTTGGTAAAACTTGGTTTAGCCATTCTTTTTTCTCCGTCACTCCTATCCTTTAACTTGTTCGCTCACTATATTTTTCCAAGTTTTTATAGCTAATAACAATACTCTCCATGGGCGGCACATTAAACTCTTCCTGTTCGACAATATACCAGCCAACGTTAAACTTCTTAGCTTGATTAATTAATGCCGGAATATCTATGACGCCTTCCCCTACCTCTGTATCGTGTTTGTCTACCCTATTCTTCATATCTTTAAAATGGATTAACGGACATCTTTTGCCATATTTTTTCAGATATTGTACCGAATCAACTCCTGCGTATTCGACCCAGTAAACATCGAGCTCAAACCTCACCTTTTCTGGGTCGGTCTTTTCCATCAGTATTTCCATCCCGGTTTTCCCATTGAAAGTTTCAAATTCAACGCCATGTATATGATACAAAAACTTCAAACCACTGTTGTTGCATTTTTCTCCTACGCTGTTGAAAATTTCTGCGGCTTTATTACACACAGTCTCACTGCCTCTATATTCCTGCGGGAGAATAGGACAAATGATAATAGGACAGTCAATTTCTTTACTATAGGTAATAGACTCTTCCAGCTTCTTGTCATCTACCAGATCATGCATGGGAATAGTAGTGCCTATTGCTTCCAATCCCGTCTCATTCAGTACCTTTTTCAATTCCCGGGAAGATGCTCCAAAGTATCCTGCAAATTCAACCCCTTCATAGCCGACCTCTGCAACCTTTTTTATTGTCCCAAAAAAATCCTTTTCTGCTTCATCCCTTACCGTATATAGCTGTAATCCAATTTTTGCCATCCCTCACTCTCCTTTCTGAGATTTTATGACCTTCC
The DNA here is from genome assembly GCA_030616535.1 of Candidatus Aerophobota bacterium. Classification (GTDB taxonomy): domain Bacteria; phylum Aerophobota; class Aerophobia; order Aerophobales; family AE-B3A; genus AE-B3B. The sequence goes on along the minus strand of JAUWXE010000017.1, from coordinate 13,468 downwards.
GTTTTTGACCGGTTCTTTCCTAATTTATTCCTGTTAATACTTATGACAGTATAATATATAGGTTTCACCTTATCTTCTCAAGGGAATGAAAAAGCTATCTCTTAGTCATCTTGACGACAGTGTTCATTAATGTCCAGATCAGTAAATACACCTGTCAAAGAAAAAAAGTGTACAATAATTATGAGAAAGAACTGGGCAACTCCAACAAAGTTTGAACCATTTCCCGCGGAAGTACTCTCACTGAGGATGATATGTAAGCGAGTCCACGCCAAGCCGCTGATGTAGACATAGGTTCTATACCCGTGCCAAGACCAAGGGAATAATTAGTAGGATAGCATTATTATTCCCGATCTCTTAAACATACCTTTATACCTGAACTTGCCTCAATTCTTACGCAATTATCCTTTTGAGAAGATAAGATTACCATCTCTTAAGGATGGTAACCAAGCCACCCTACGCATTCAGAACCGGGGACCCCAGACCACTAACTCTGAGCGTTAGTACGCTTCCCAGAGATGCAGGTAGCGGCTGTCTTTCCAGCCATGGCTGATGATGCCAGAACGCCCCGGGCTAACTTCGAAAATCTTGGTACCGTCGTGGTGCTCAAAACGGTCATCCACCAGGTAGCGAAACCAGGCCCGGCCCTGAGGTTCGGCTTTCTTGTAGATAAAGAGCCTACATCGGCTTCGGTAAGGCTTGAAGGGGTCATGTTCTCCGCAGACAATCTCTTTTTGCCCATCCCCGTCCAGGTCACCCACATCGAGGGAATGCGGGCAGCGGATCTTGTCGATAACGTGCATCTTCCAGGGACCACTCCGTGGATTTGAAGGATTCTCAAACCAGGCGAGTCGGGAAAACGGAGTTATACGGTTTTGGAAATCCAGTACCTCCTCTCCTAAGATTACGTCGGGCCTTCCGTTGCCATTCACATCGGTGACCCGGAGACGTGCAGTTTTGAAGTCATCAACGATCAAGTGAGGACAGAAGTTACCGTTCCCAAGGTTCTCCAACCAATAAGAGCCTGCAACAAGATCGATTTTACCATCACCGTCGATGTCGCAGGGCACAATTTCCTCACCGTGGAGGATTTCGGCCAGAACCCGTTTAGGCCAGGGATGATTTTTAGGATTCTCGGGAATCTCGAAAATTTCGGGGAAATCGCTTTTTCCCTCATTAACACTATGATAACTAACGATTAATGCAAGTTTTTTTCCAGGAAGAACAGGAGCGATGGCCGTTCCGTGAGGCCAATCACCGGTTCCTGAACCAATGGGATACTCCTCCCACTCACCCTTTTCGGGGTTTACCGGTCTTAGCCAACAAAGCTTGCTCGAGAGACCCTCGTACCAGTCTGAGGACGAAGTTGATGACCGTTTCGTAGCCAAAAATTCTTTACGACCATCTCCGTCAATGTCAAACGCGTTCACGACCTGATAGATACCGGGAATGTCATAGCGCTGCCAGGTGGGGTTCTTGTACCACCATGCCCCGCAGACAACATCGAGCCGACCATCGCCATCGACATCTGTAGCAAGGATGTCTGTTCCCGTATACGGTTTGTCTCGATCTAGGAACCGATGGCGAAAGCGAGTCAGGGGAGACGGTATCCGGTGTCTTTTCCAGATCTGGACCTTAGGAATTTTGAGTGCTTGCCCCCATTCCTTTCCCACCACTTCGTAGGTACCATCACCGTCTACGTCGTACTCAACCGCCTGATGTGTTCCGGCCCCCTGGTAAAGGACTTCTCTCTGCCAGCTCTTCCCATCGTCTAAGGTAGAGTATTCAATCAGTCGCGCATCCCAGTTATAGGGAGCATCCCATCCTCCTTTGGCCATCTCTGCCAGGAACACCCGTACTTTCCCGGAATCTGAATTATACCCCACACCCAGTGAGTGAGCAAAGTAAAGTCCTCGATCGATTTCGTGCTCAGCCCAAGACTTCTTCGGGTCTTCCACCAGAAGGTTCTCGAACCAAGACATTCTTCCGTCCGGGTATTCCGATTCGACGATGATTACATCGGGGCGCCCATTACCTGTGACATCGGCAGAAACTACCCGGACCATCTCTCGGAAATTGGGAGCAAATACTTTCCTTTCCCAAGGTCCGGAAAAGGCGCCGTCCGGTGGGCAGGAGTACCAATCAGGTCCAGAGACAATCTCCAGTCTCCCGTCACCATCTAGGTCAGCCACCGCCAGACCCTCCTCGGCAAATCCAGTTTGGATTGTGTACTTTCTCCAGGGGGTGGTAAGCTCTCGGTTGCGCTTATAGACAAAAACTCCCCAGACTTCAGTGTATGCAGCATTGGCAACGAGTTCCTTTTCCCCGTCACCGTCCAAGTCAACAAACAAAAGATCATGGGGGTCCCCGGTGCATGAGGAATCTATAGTATATCGAGTCCACGGTTTGTGCAAATCGCGCCCCGGCTTAAACCAAGTGATCATCCAAGTTTTTCTCTCATTATCCAGTTCTGCTTCCACGACCTCCATGATCCCATCACCATCAAGGTCTTCCAGAGTCAATCCGACATCTCCATGATGTCCCTTACATATAACACCTCGCTCGAAGGTATCGGGGCGATACCACAACAGCGCCCCGTTTCCCGCGGTGACGATCTCAACCTTACCATCTCCATCAACGTCCCCGACCGCGAGACTGCTCAGGTCCTTAACCGGTGGGGAGGCATCAAGAATTAAAAGCTCCCAAGATAGCTCCCTACTATTCATTTTTTTCACCTCCAGGACATCTGGTCGTCAAAGCCTCGCTCCAACAGGCGATCAGGGCAAAAGGTGTCGGACGCTATAGGCCTGAAGCAGCACCTTTGTCGAGTCGCGCCACGAATAAGCCACCGTGCATCACGGGAACAAAACCACTCGATCTCCTTTATTACTCCCTGCGTTAAAGGCTTCACGTTGTCACTACAGATTTTTTCGCCTCCCTCCCGGCAACATTGATATAACGTCACGAGTGACAGGCATATTTAACTCGAATCTCGCGTCACGAAAGGCTTAACTTTAGAAGGTCAAGCCCGACTAGATGCAGGTGTAGCCGCCGTCTACGGGTATGATGGCGCCGGTAATATAGGAAGCTTCGTCTGAAGCTAGAAATAGCACTGTTTGAGCGACTTCCTGAGGTTTACCCATTCTCCTCAAGGGATACTTTGCCGCAATTTTCTTAGCTGTGGCTGGGTCTTTCCATAATATCTGGGTCATGGGGGTTACGATATGGCCTGGACAAATACAGTTGACCCTGATTCCTTGATGACCATAATGGACTGCCAGGCTTCTGGTGAGGTTGAGAACACCTGCCTTTGAGGCGCAAAAGGCAGTGCCTCCAATGTACTTTCCCGAGACCAGGCCACCGATAGAAGACATATTGATTATAGAACCACCCCCTGAGCTGATCATGGCTGAAATAGCGTGCTTCGAGCACATGTAGATACTCTTTAAATTCAAATTGGCTACTCTATCCCACTCTTCCTCTTCCAAATCAACAACGAGGGTTCCACTTGGCATCCCCGCATTGTTAAAGAGAATATCCAGTTTTCCAAAGGATTCGGTTGTTTTCTCTACCATGCTTTTTACATCGGCCATTTTGGTAACGTCACTGTGGATGAAGGTCGCTTCGCCCCCACTTGACCTGATCTCCTCCACCGTTTGCTGACCTTTCTCATCGGCTATGTCTGCTACCACCACCTTCGCACCCTCCTTGGCAAAGAGCCATGCTGTGGCTTTGCCGATGCCCGAGGCCCCCCCGGTAACTACTGCTGCCTTACCTGCGAGTCGCATGTGTCACCTCCGTCTCACTTATTAATCCGGTCAAACTCTGCCCCTGGAACATTGCCTTAAACTGTTTGTTGATGAAGACCTTCCTTTCTGTGACCCGCCCTTCTATCGGCGTTGTCAAGCAACCCTTTTTTCGGTAAAAGCCTGCCTTCACCCTTATCATCCCTTCACCGCACCCAAAACGAGGCCCGCTATTAACTCTCGCTGCATTCGAATAAAGATGATGGCGACAGGAATGACCGAAAGCAACGCCCCAGCAATCAACCAGTTATATAACGGTCTCGTGAGACCAAGAAGAGAGGCAAGCCCAACGGGAACAGTAAACATCGCCTGTTCCTGCATAAATACCAACGGCAGAATAAAGCTGTTCCACGAAAACATAAATACTATTATTGCTAATGCCCCCATAGCTGGTTTAATAAGCGGGAGTATTACCGAATAATATATTCTGAAGTCCGAGCATCCGTCGATGCGAGCACTATCGATTAGTTCTGAGGGAATTGCGTGAATATACTGCCGCATGAGAAAAATACCCAAAGGATTTGCGCTCCCCGGTACGATAAGAATCCAGTAGTGATTCAGTGCCTTCAGTTTCCAAAAAAACACATAGAGCGGCACCAAAATAGCCCAAACGGGGATCATCATGGAACTAAGAACAATTAGGAAGAGGACTTCCTTCCCTCGGAAGGTATATTTTGCAAACGCAAACCCCGCCAGGGAGCAAAAGAACAAGGCCAGCCCCGTATGGGAAAAGGCAATAAAAGAGCTATTAAAAAACCACCTCGGAAAAGCAGACTCCAACAGCAATCCTCGGTAATTCTCGATTGTCGGATGCCGCAAGATCAGGGACGGACTAAAGAGGTCATATATGGTCCTGAAGGAAGCGATAACACCCCAGTAAAACGGTACGATAGTTAGTATGGCCACGACTCCCAGAAAGAGATAAAGAACGAGGAGAGAGAAGAGATGCTCTTTTTTCATTGACCAAAACCTCCTCTTTTACCCATCAGTCGAATCTCAAGGAGTGCTAGAGAGAATATGATACAGGACATGATGAACCCCATGGCTGCAGCTTTCGGAAGGCGAAAGGTCTCAAATCCGGTAGCGTAGAGATAGACTGCAGGCGTCAGAATTTCATCTTTTAACTCGACTCCACCATGGGTTGTGAACAGGATGTAGGGCTCATCAAACAACTGGATTGAACCTATGGTAGCGATAATGATACAGAAAAATATCGTCGGGAACAGCAGAGGCAGGGTTATGCGAAACAGAGCTTGGGTTACACTGGCTCCATCGACTTTCGCTGCCTCATAAAGCTCTTGAGGAATGTTCTGCAGAGCAGCGAGAAAGATTATGAGAAAGAACCCAAATATTCTCCAGGTTGTCACCGTAATGAGTGAGGGCAGCAGGAGTTTTGGATCATTGAGCCACCGATAACCAGGTAGTCCTATCACTCGTAAAATATGATTCAGAATCCCGATTTCATCGGCTAAGATCAGTCGGAAGAATATCGACGCGGCCACCAGGGAGGTTATGACCGGCAAAAAGAAGATTAATCTGAATATGCTTCTCCCCTTAAAGTGAACATTTAGAAGAATCGCAAGTAATATGGCAATTCCCAGGGTAACCGGTATGGCAATCGCGCTATATTTGCCGATTACTACTAAACTATTAAGAAATCGTGGGTCAGCAAAAAGATGCTTGTAATTCAACAAACCTACAAATCGGCGAGGCGCAAGCAGGGTACGAAATTTGTAAAGACTGAGCACGATCGCGTAACCTAATGGCCCGGCCATAAAGGCCGCGTACATTACGAAGAAGGGTAAAATGAACACATACGGAATTATTTTTTGTATTTTCATCAACCGCTCCTGTTCGCGCTTCATGGTCAATTTGCTCTGAACACGTGCCGTTCAAAACAGAATGTGGTGCCCCTGTAGGACAGACCCCTCTTAGCTGTCGTGGGCAAAGACTGCTCGGCTGTTTTGTTCCGGCGATGCGCTATGCTCAACACAGACCAGTCAACTGTAGCATAGCCAGGCGGAAAGATAGGGGTCCCACGCTTCCGTTAGTTTAGTGTGACATCTCTGTCACCAACACTGGCCATCTTGCTGCTGGGAGTCCTATCTTTCCAACGCGGCTATTCACCCAAGGACCTGTGGGAGCTTGCCTCGGGGATCATCCCGTCACATTATTCGATCGCGCTGATAGCCTCTTTTTCAGCCATCTTCAGTGCTTCTACTACTGGCATGTCTTTCTCCACGATTCGCTCGACCGCAGCGGCAAAGTTATCGATGAAGGGATGAAAGTTCATACCGTACTGAAACTTGTTGGCAATGGCCGATTGCTCAGAAACTAATTCCCAAATCTTCTGATCTCCATAGAACCAATCATTTATGGGCTTCAAGACATTGGTTACCTCCGAGGTGACGGGACCCAGACCTCGGGTCAGACAGATATTAACACCACCCGTCGGTGTCATAAACCACTCGAGCAGCTCCATGCATAGCTTGGGATATTTAGTTCCTGACCATACTCCCCAACCACCGCAACCGTGCCCTCCACCTTTGGATACCTCTCCGGGTCTCCAGGTAGGCCACATAGCTATTCTCCACTTACCCTCCAGTCCCGGCCGATAGCCCATTCGTTTAAGACCGTATCCCTGGAACCAGAACGGTGCGGGCTGCGCAACGCACACGTCTCTTTTCATCAGCTCCCAGTGCTCGGGCTGCATTAAATTGCCGTAACGAAAATATCCCTTTTTCACCGCGTCACGAAACCACTCAAGTATCTCAACGGAAACGTCCGTATTAAACATGGGCGTGTCGTAGCCATCTTCGATGTTCTGCTCCCGTCCTATGAACCACAAAATGGTCATCCATCCGGCAAACTCTCCCAAGTAATGGTCGATTTTTCCGTCGCCGTCATGATCTTGAGCGACCTTCTCCGCTACTCTGATAAAATCCTCGGTCCAGTCAGTGGGAGCCGTCACTCCGAACTTATCGAAGATGTCCTTCCTGTAATAAATCAGATTGGGATTGTAGGCCAGCGGGAACCGCCATATCCCATCTTGTGTCGCTATCAGTTCCCAGGTTCCAGGCAGAATCACATCCTCGTACGGCAGGATTGCCTCACTCACGTCTAAGACGCCGCCGATACTGAGATAAAGAGCCTGCCAATCGGGATCATTGATGAAGATATCGGGCATGCCCACACCGGTAGACATTCCCGCCACATATTTATTCATCGCTTCCTGAGCCCCCATGTTCAGAAGGTTAAACTCAACCTCGGGGTGACGTTTCTCAAAGAGCTTTATGGCTGGTCCGAGAAACTGTGTCGCCATCTGGTCCCATCCCAAGGCGGTAATTACTTTTTTCTCCACGCCAAAACTTGTACTCACATAAAAAAACAAGACAACCAAACAGCACATCAAACCTACTGTAACTTTTGCACTTCGTCCTTTCTTTCTAAACATCGTGACCTCCTGCGAAATAATATGTTGTTCATTTTTCTGTGGAAAGCTCCAACGGCAGAAATTAGTCTTTCAACGCTTCTCTCTTTAGGAAAACTTGCTTTACCCCAGCTAATGAGCCTATTTATTTTTCTATTTCTCACCTCCTTATAATGGAATTTAACCCAGAGTTTTATATTCTTTAGTAGCTATCACCCCCTTTCTATTCACTTTTAGTTCTCTCGGAAATTCTCTTTCCATCCCTATTTAGCTTTTGAGTAATTAGGGATAATCTCATCACCCCCCAAAATTAGCTAAAGAAGACAGGCTATAAATTAGATATCACCAAAACGAGAGGGAAAAAGATGTGGTCCATTACAATAGCCTTAGCTTGTATGTCTCAACATATAGATACTCAAGCACAGATGCTTTTGTCTTTTACTGAGGAGAAAAGGCTCGTAGGAACAGGTTAATCTTTCGGAATCCTGTTAAAGGAGTTTTCCACGTCCTGTGGTGAGGTACGCTTTTGTTTTAGCCTTTTTCCTTAAAAAATTCCTTTTTTTAACGAGAAAGAACAGTTCCTGCGCAAAATCTTGGTTATTCGGTCCTACTTTCCTAATTTTTCACCTTCTTTTCCGAGAGTACTGTTTTCTAAAATTCACCTTAGTAATTACCAAATGAGAGAAAAGCCGTCACGAGGCAAGTGTGAAATAATTATGAGGAAGAACCGCTCTCTGAGGGGAGACTGAACCACGTATCATTTTTTTCTGCCTCCTTTGCCGAAAGCTTTCCTATCTTCTTAGTTCTACCAAAAACTTATAACGATTACCCCTGTAGACTGATTTAAGAAATTCAGCCGGTTGATTGCTAGGAAGATAGGAAGTGCGCTCAGCTATAAGTACAGGTGCTCCCTTACTTATTTCTAGCATTTTGGATTCATAATCAGTGGCCAGCGACGGATATAAGTTCTGGATAGCCTTGACCAAATGCAAATTATATCTCTCCTTTAATATTACAGTCAGGGACTTAGTTAAATCTTCTTTTTCAATCCCGGGAGATAATTTGTAAGACAAATAAGATGTCTGAATAGCCACCGGCTCTCTATTGGCCAGACGAAGTCTATGAATTTTGATTACCTGATCATTTTTATCCAAAATGAGACTGCTGATTAGTTCAGCAGAAGGGAGAATCACATCCACGCTGATGACCTTAATGCTCGGCTTTAATCCTCTCTGCACCATGTCCTCAGTGAAGCTGGTAATTTTGGTCAGTTCTTGATTAATTCTTGTCCTGGCTACGAAAGTTCCTTTCCCCTGCTCCCTATAAATTATTCCCCCATGAAGCAACTCATTTATAGCTTTCCTGACTGTTGTGTTGCTGAGCCTGTATTTCTCCTGCAGCTCGTTCTCGGACGGAATCCTCATGCCCTGTTTCAGCTCACCAGATCTAATCATTCCCTTGATAATTTCCATTAGCTGATGGTATTTGGGAACAAAACTTCCCTCGCGTATGATACTTTCGGTATCCATTATGTCATCTCTGAGCGTTAAGGCGTTAACGTTTAAATTTATTATATATTAATTTTTGACACTGTCAACCCTTCGAATAAAACTACCGAAAAATTGAAAGTAAACTTAGGCCCTAAGGGATTTTCAGGAGAAATAAAAGAGGTATTGTCCATTTTACCTGAACGCACTCCTAAATATTCATAATTATTTTACACTATGAGGAGTTTGTTTTTGTTTGAGAATTCCTTAGGGAGGTAAATCTTTTCGCCGTGGCAGCCATCAAAAAAGAATTATTTTTGCCTTTTTCTCCGGGGTGCAAACAGAAGTTCTGCAGTAAGGGCAGGCGAACTGCTGGATTGTTATCTCCATTTCTTGGTCTTTTTTTAACTGTTCAAATAATCTCTCTGGCTTTATCTTGTAGGCGGCATTTTTGTAAATCTTCTCAAACCCACAATGGGAACACTTTGAAGCTCACTCAGGCGGGATTCAGAATTTTTATAGAGTATTCAGCCTTTTACTTTGCAGTAATCAATTTTTCAGGACTTAAGGTAGGCCTGTGCCAGTTCTTTGGTCACCCTGAAAGGTTTGCTAAGAACTCTGAAAGGAAAGCTCAACACAAAGCGAGATGGGTGGTTTCTTATCTCTTCGGCCAGTCTTAAGGGCTTGGTTAAGGCTCTCTTTTCCCATTCGGAAAGTATAGATGAATAAAGGGATGCTTTAGATATTCTATACACATGCCCACAACTCTGACACTCCATCTTCACGATAGAATCCCCGATATAGGTTATCAAAGTCGGAGCCTCACTCAAACACCAGCTACAGTAAAGGGATGTCTTGATTTCTTTGATCATGGTTTGCCTCCTTAATGTGGGTGAAAAACTCTTTTTCCATCATACTCATTTTATAACATTTTTATGAAATGTCGAATTTTCAGAGCTAAAATGTCTCTACCGGATAAGCTCCTTTATTCCGGCGATAACATTTTTTTCACTGGGTAAAAATGCCTTTTCCAAAACCGAAGATGAGGGTGGAGGGGTATTGGGAGCTGCTATTCGGAGTATTGGGGCATCCAGATAGTCAAACGCTTTTTCCTGGATTTCCATGCCTATCTCTGCTCCAAAACCCATAAATTGGACAGCCTGGTGAACTATGACACCTCTACCCGTCTTCTGGATAGATTTTACTATAGTATCTATATCAAGAGGGTATAAACACCGAATATCAATTACTTCCACTTCAATATCTTCCTCTGATAATTTTTCCGCAGCTTTTAAGGCTATAGGTACCATAGATAACCAGCCAACTAAGGTCACACTCTCCTTAGAAGGATCGGCCTCTCTTTTAATCTTAGCCTTTCCCAGAGGAACTAGGTACTCCTCCTTGGGAACCTTACCTTTAGCTAAAGGCTCTCGGTAAAGGTTCTGATGTTCAATAAATACTACTAGATTATCATCTCTTATAGCAGATGTAAGCATTCCCTTTGCATCATAGGCATCTGAAGGAGCAGCAATTTTCAATCCTGGCAGGTGGGCAAGTATAGCTTCCAGGCTCTGGGAGTGCTGACCAGCGTATCCTTTGCCTCCACCAATGGTTGTGCGTATAGTCAAAGGCAGGGTTGCCTGACCACCGGACATATATTTCCATTTTGCCGCCTGATTTCCCAGCTGATCTAAAGCTTGCAAGATAAAGTCAATGTACATTATCTCCACTACGGGCCTTAAGCCTCTCAAGGCTGCCCCAGCTCCGCTTCCTATAATGGCTGCCTCTGAGATAGCCGTATTAAAAATGCGCTCCCTTCCAAAAATCTCAAGGAGTCCCGTGGTGACCCCATATGCACCTCCGTAGTCAGCAATATCCTCTCCCCACATCACAACTCTTCTATCTCGCTTCATTTCCTGGAATAAAGTCTCAGTTACCGCTTCCCCATAGGTAATGGGCACATGAGGATCTCTTTCTAAAAACTCTGGCTTCTTTAAGATGGGGGAGGTTCTGAACTTTTCAGGGACTTCGCTTGAGCTTGTATGAGTAAAGAGACCAAAATACATTTTCTTTGGATCAGGGCTCTTTGCCTCAGCGGCCTTAACGGCCATAAGCTCATTGCGAGCCCTGCTTTCCTTTTTATATTCTTCAAGTTCCTCTGGGGTTATAATTTTTTCTTTTGTCAATTCTTTAGAAAAGGTCTTGAGAGGATCTATTTTGGTCCATGCCTCAAGCTCCTTTAAGGCACGGTAGGTTTCATCCTCTTTTCTTTCCAACCTGTCCTTGACATTATGCCCCTTAAACCGATAGCACCAAAATTCCAAAAAAACGGGACCCTCACCATTTCTAGCCAGTTCTGCTCCTCTTTTAGTTGCCTCTCTAACCGCAAGCACATCCATTCCATTAACAATTTCAGCGTGCATTCCTTGCTTGTTATACCCAAAGCTCCTCTCTGCCAAAAACTCTATTCCCGTAACCTCACCTCTTTGCTGCCCGGTCATTCCGTATTGATTGTTAACGGCCGCAAATATAACAGGAATTCCAAACTTTTTACCCATTAATCCATTGGTGAACTGAGCCATAGTAGCCATATTTATTGCCTCATGGCTAATACCATTGTTAAAGGCCCCATCACCGGCAAAACATAGGGTTAGTCTCTGATCTTCAAAGTATCTGGAGGCCATTCCCGAGCCGACCGCCATACCCATGCTTCCTCCCACAATAGCATTTGCCCCCAGGTGACCCCTGCTAAAGTCGGCTATATGCATTGATCCTCCTCTTCCCTTGCAGTAGCCGGCTTCTTTGCCAAATAACTCCGCTATAGTCCTAAAAAGGTGTAGTCTCAGAGCCTCTTCAACAAGCTCCCCATGAGTTTTGTCCTTAACTTCAAATCCTAAAAACTTTGCCAGTTCTTCGTCTTCTGTAATTAGGTTAATCAAAGATGCATCGCTCATACGTTTGATAGCAAAGTATCCTTTGGCTAAAGCATCTCCATGCCCCCGATGATGACTGGTGATATAATCATCCGGCAGGATAGCTGATATAGCGCCAGTAGAAACTGCTTCCTGACCGATTGAGAGATGAGTTGCCCCAATATATAGATATTTCATAGGACCATATCTACCTTTATTTTCCCTTAACTCAAAAATCATTTCCTCGAGGTTCCTGATGAAGAGCATCCATTTAAGTAAGTCTATACATTCCTCTCTGGTGAGCTCTTCTTTCCTTAAATCTCCCTCTAATGACTTTCTATATTGAAATTTAGGGATCTTATCTTTTATTTCAACAAACCCGGGGGCAAACTCGGGTAATAAAGTGATCTCTCGTACCATTCTAATTTCCTCCTTCTTTAATTAGGTAGCCGCAAGGCTCAGAGCCTGCGTAAAACAGCGCAACCTAAAGGTTGCGGCTACCTCAAAATAAAGATTATCCTCCCATCTTGACCAAGACCTTTAAAGATTCCTTAGCCTCAGCAGTTAACTTTACCGCTTGGTCAATTTGTTCCAGACTAAAATGATGGGTGATTAACCCATCTGTATTAATCCTTTTCTGGTAGATATATTCAAGGATAGTGCGGGTTTCCAGGGGAGAGGAAGAATAGCTAGCCACAAAAGTAATCTCGGAAAAAAAGAACCGATGAGGAACAATAGAAAGGGTAACTTCAGGAGAAGTTGGTCCATATTGATAAAGAGTAGCGCCTTTTCCTGCCAACCTAATCCCCTCTTTAACAGCCTCAATGCTTCCTGGGGTAACTACGACTATGTCGGCTCCCCTTTCTTCATTTACTTCTTTAATTTTTTCCAGAGGGTCTTCTTTACCAGGATTGATGACCACATCTGCCCCAAATTTTTTGGCCTTTTCGAGCTTGAAATCGAGAAAATCACTGACGATGACTAAACCCGCTCCTAAAATCTTGACTAGTTGAAGATGAACCAATCCAGTGAAACCGGCTCCCATAATGAGGACAGTGTCGCCGAGTTGTAAATTTGCCCGCCTGATGCCTCTCAAACAGCAAGCCATTGGCTCAATTAAACTTCCCTCATCAAAAGAAACCTCCTGAGGAAGCTTGAGAACGTCGGTTCTTACATTAGGAGCCGGGACACGAACGTACTCGGCAAATCCCCCGGGGTAAAGCCGGGTCTCCTTGAAAGTCCGGCACATAGTGTAGCTTCCGCGACGGCAGTAATGACAGACGAAACAGGGAACATGATGATGAACAAAAACCCGATCCCCTACTGATAAGTTTTCTACTCCCTTTCCCACCCGGCAGACAACACCAGCCGGTTCGTGACCAAAAAATAAAGGAGCTCTTGGCTTCATATACCACTCCATTACATCACTACCGCACACCCCACAAGCCTTAACTTCAACAAGTATTTCCCCAGAGCCGATTTCGGGAACAGGAACTTCCTCCACTCTTACATCATCATTGCTATAGTATCTAGCGGCTTTCATAAGGTCTCCTTATAGTTTACTAGTATTGTTAAAAATATTTTTGACTTCTTACGATTGGTAGCCGCAGGATTTATCCTGCGCTTATACACAATAGCTTTGCTTTTCTTTACGCAACCTAAAGGTTGCGGCTACCTTCGGCCTTTATTTTACTCAACATATCTTTATTAGGAATTACGCAGATAAAACCAAAAGGCTCATCCCCTGCATTCTTGAACTGATGGATCTCGTTAGGAGGAACGTAAACAACATCGCCAAAGGAAATCTCCGTCTCTTTTTCGCCAAGCAGCACCTTG
>JAUWXE010000102.1 GCA_030616535.1 Candidatus Aerophobota bacterium | reverse complement strand
TCCTTCCTTATCTTGAGCTTCCCTAGAAGATAATCTTTTTAGCTAGCTTTTTTCTTAAGCTGCATAACCTTCTTTTCTGGATGAAGAACTCGGGTAAGGGGTGCTTCCTTGATTTTCAGGATGACAAGCTCTGCAAGGTAAAGAGTTCGACAACCAGGTTCCAGATGACCAGCTGTAGTTTTGTTGGTTCTGTAATTGTAAAAAGTAAAGTGCATATGGGGCTTATGATCAGCAATTATGCCATGTATTCCGGCAACCTCAACGGGTCCCGCAAACTCCATAATTTCATCCTCAGGTGGAAAATCTGTAGTGTTTATGCTATGCATTCGGGACTTATCCACAGTCCCAATTGCAGAAACAATTACCCCGGTTTGAATATCCTCTTTCTTGGCTACTTCCTCCACACATTTGTGAATGTCATCTCCATAGTCCAGTCTCACGAAAATAATATCCTCTATTTTCCCACCTTTAAACCACTCCATAATATACCTCCCTTTCTTTTTTCAGTAAAATGCAAATTGCAACCACTTTATGGCAGACGTTGTTTTTACCTGGACTGGCCAAACTATTAAAGCTCTCCACCTGGGTAGGGGAGTTATAAATTGGTTTGGCAATGGATTTTATGTCTTTGTTACTTGCTCGGTAGTGGTGCCTCTATCATATGATTCTGCTCTTTTCCTTTACCGATTTCATGAGCTATTTTCTTGGCGTATTCGATGGCCTCTTCTTTTGTTTTAACCTCCTCCATTACCTGGGCCTGGTGGATTTTACTTAAGAGATAAGAGATATCAGGCCCCGCAAGAATCCTCAATAACTTCATCAGTTCCTCTCCCCCAATTAACTTGGGTGGATGAAGAATAAGGGAAGATTTTTTAAAATATTCTTTCAGCAGTTGAATCACAAGCCTCGAGGAAGCTGGTTGACTAACATCTACCGCTAGAAGGAGTAAAGAAATTTCGACCAACTCTTTCTTCGCTTCTATTAGGAACTCAGCTATAAGTTGGGTATTTTTTTGACTGCCTATAATCTTTTTCAATTTAGGATAGAGCTGTTCAACCCTTTGCATGATTTTTATATGAGCCCGGCTAAGTTTTAACCGTTTCCCCGCAGAAGATGGAGTGAGTTTTTCCTGTACGGGGGAGAAAATCAGGGCCATAATTTTTAATAGATCCCTGCGTGAAATCATCATCTTTTCCTCAGTCTCCAAATGAAGATCAATCTTTTTTTTAAGATTTCTGGACAGCACTTTCTCGTTTGACAACAAAATTTCTAATCTTTTCAGGTTTTCTAAATTTGGAGCTTGTCCGAATATTTTTTCTAGTAAGACTCCTGCTGAAGAATTTACCAGACATCTGTGAGAAAAAGGATTTTTCAGAAAAAGGCATAGTTCATCTCTTATTCTCTCCCCGGCTACTTTTTTAATAAGAGAAGATTTACTGGAAATCAAATGGACAACCTTTTCCTCCACCTCAAAGTCAAGTTGGGAAGCTAAGCGAAAAGCACGGAGCATACGAAGAGGATCTTCCTCCAGGGATTTTTCTCTCAATAGTTTAATTTTTTTATTTATCAAATCCTCCAGCCCTGTTTCAGGATCTATCAAGGCTAAGTGAGGCATATCGAGGAAATCCAGATCCAGAGCAAGGGCATTAATGGTAAAATCGCGCTGAAGAAGATCGGCCTTCAAACTTTGAGATTTTTTTAGAATGAAGTCTATGACGGTTTTTTCAGGAAAGACAACTCTTCTCAAGGTCGAATTTAAGACAACTAGACTTGCCTTCACCTGACTTACAAAAAGCTGGACAATTCTGAATTCCGGATCATCCAACACTATGTCGAGATCCTTTTTTTCTCTACCTAGCAGAAGATTACGAAGGCATCCTCCTACCAACCAGAGTTTTTCTTTTCCTTTTATTCTGGTGAGTTCTTTGAGATAAGGATCCTTCTGGAGGCTGTTCTTAAGGTAAGTCCAATTTAAGAAGCTTCCCGGACCCCTTTCCTGACGAATTTTATCCAGGATACCATTAACAAATTTTCCCGAATCGCTCGTCCCATAGCGTTTAGCTATTTCTATAGCCTCATTTATACTGACTATGGGAGGAACATTTTCTAAAAAAAGAAGTTCGTAAATGACAAATCTAAGGATGTTTCTGTCCACAGTAGCCATGCGTTCCAGAGTCCAGTTCTTGGCGTATTTCTTTATTAGAAAGTCGATAGGAAGGAGAAACTGAGAGGTTCCCCGAATGAGTCTTTCGGCAAATTCCTTCACTTCGGCCCTGAATCGGTATCGGGAAAAGATAATATTTAAAGCCTCCTCTACCGGAGTTTCTCTTACATCCATCTGGTAGAGGATTTGGAGAGAAAGTTCCCTAGCCTTTCGGCGATTTTTCATCTCTGAAAATCCTTACCCGGTTATTTGTTGTCAATGGTTTCAAAATACCGTATATCCTTGATTTTGTCAACTTCCAATGTTAGTCCTGCTCATTTCGAGGACTTGACGAATTTCTCTCCTTGTGCTATATTCACGAACTGAAAATAGCATTTCTATAATCCTTTATTAGAAGTAATTTTATAGGGTCGATTGAAATTTGGATCAGAATTGAAAAATGCGTAAAGGAGGTGAGATAGGATGAACAAAGCCGAATTAGTAGAGGCGGTGGCTGCTGAGGTAGGGTTAACAAAGAAAGATGTAAATAACGTTGTGGATGCCATGACTTCAGCAATTACTAACTCTCTGGCTAGAGGGGGAAAGGTTACTTTGGTTGGTTTTGGTACATTTAAGGTACAGAGGAGAAAAGCCCGTCAGGGCGTGAATCCTCAGACTAGATCCAGGATAAGTATCCCGGCCAAAGATGTACCTAAGTTTAAACCTGGAAGAAGCCTGAGGGAAGCGGTAGCATAACCAAAAAAACCGCTGAGGAGCTAAGTGAGATTATTTCACTCCCTTAGCTTCCCTTCGAGAGAATCTTAGAAAGTCAAAAATGATTGATTCTTACCAATTTGGGGATATTATCATAGATGGAAAGCGATATACCTCTGATGTAATCATCTATCCAGATAAAATAGATGATCATTGGTGGAGAAAAGAGGGACATCTGCTCCTGCCTGAAGATTTAAAAGAGGTAGTAAAGCAGAATCCAGAAGTTCTCGTTATTGGTACAGGAGATCCTGGACTAATGAGAATCTCTGCTACTACCCAAGAGTGGGTTCAGTCACGGGGGATAGAGATAAGAGTGAAACCTACCCCATCAGCCTGCCAGATCTATAACCAGCTCTGTAAAACGAAGAAAACAATCGCTGCTCTTCACTTAACCTGCTAGGTCTGAAAGACGGTCTTCAATGGAAAACTTCATCTGCTAAATTAGGGATTAGGGATCAGTGAGCAGTGGTCAGTGGTTAGTGAAAAAGGACTTCTTGCTGACCCCTGATAAGTTTTCTCTTAGGCAAAATGAGATAGCGAGGAGACAATGGCTCAGTATGGAAGGAAACACCTGTCTAATCGAAAGCGGGTAGGCTACCGTAACCGGTCAAGTAAGATCATTAAAGCTAAGCGAAGGAAAAAAAGAAAACGAATTTCTTAATAGGCCAACTACTATTTCCCGATGCAAAAATGAGAGAAGATTTGATCCAGGATCTCGTCAGTTACCACTTCTCCAGTAATCTCTCCCAGCCGGGAGATCCCTTCTTTTAAATCAAAGGCTATTAATTCCTCCGAAAATTCCTCCCTTAAGCCATCGAGTGCCCTATTTACATTTTGTTTTG
>JAUWXE010000021.1 GCA_030616535.1 Candidatus Aerophobota bacterium | reverse complement strand
AGAAGGTGGGCTCGTGGTCTTTGAGCCCACCTTCAAGAAGTTTTTTTATTAAGGAGGTGAAGCAAAATGGCGGAGGTACGCCTAAAGGATATAACTAAAGTGTTTGGAAAGGTAGTAGCAGTTAAAGATTTTAATCTGGATGTCAAAGACGGGGAGTTTGTTATTCTGGTAGGACCTTCCGGGTGTGGAAAGACCACTACTTTAAGGGCTATTGCCGGTCTGGAGGAGGTAACGGCGGGGGAAATTTATATTGGTGATAGAATGGTTAATGATGTTCCCCCCAAGAATAGAGATATCGCCATGGTCTTTCAGAACTATGCTCTCTATCCCCATATGGATGTGTACCGGAACATGTCCTTTGGACTGAGGTTGAGGAAAGTTCCCAGACCAGAGATTGATAAAATAGTAAAGAGAACAGCCGATCTTCTGGGTATAGGTGAGCTGCTCGATAGGAAACCCAAGGAGCTTTCCGGTGGGCAGCGCCAGAGAGTAGCTCTGGGAAGAGCCATCGTGCGTGATCCCCATGTGTTCTTATTCGATGAGCCTCTTTCTAACCTTGATGCAAAACTACGAATTACTATGAGAGCAGAGCTGCTCGATTTGCATCAGCGTCTTAAAACCACCACCATTTATGTCACTCATGATCAGCTAGAAGCAATGACCATGGGTGATAGGATTGTGGTTATGAATGAGGGGATAATCCAGCAAGTGGATACTCCTCAACAGGTTTACGATCATCCAATCAACCGATATGTAGCAGGGTTTATCGGCTCTCCGTCTATGAATTTCCTTCCTTGCACCATTGTCAAAGATAATAGTAATATTTATGCTACCGCCAAAGGCTTTAGACTGAAAATCCCTTCTGACAAGGCTAAGATGGTGAAGGACTATCTCAATAAAGAGGCAGTGCTGGGAGTTAGACCTGAGGATATCGATGCTAAATCGACGGTTAGGGACTACGACCCGGAGAGTGTCTTTGAGGCTTCAGTATGGGTGGTGGAACCTGTAGGCTCGGAAAAACTTGCCCACATAAGATGTGAGCAGTATGCTCTCGTGGCCCGGCTTGATCCTCGTGTCGAGTTAAAGTCAGGTCAAACCGTTGAGTTTGTTACCAAAATGGATTTTGCTCACGTATTTGATAAGGAAACAGAGAGGACAGTCTTTTAGTTAATTGAGGCTTGGGTGCAATCCTCATCCAGGAAATTCATAGGAGAAGGAAAGAAGAGGAGGGAGGATATTTAACCCTCCTTTTTTATTATATTATAGGTAAAGCGGCGAAATTTAAAGGAGTTTGATGAAAGTTGCTATCTTAGTTGATGGTTATAATGTAATTTATGGTTCTCCTTTGCTCAAGAGATTATTGAAGAAGGGTGTCTATCAGGCTCAGGAGGAATTGATTAGGCTGGTGTCTAATTATTTTTCTATGAAAGGAGTAGAAGGTTATGTGGTTTTTGATGCCTATAGGCGTCCCTGCCAAGATACTAGAAAAGAGATAAGTGCTAATCTAAAGATAATTTTTACGGGAAAAGGTAAAACGGCTGATTCCTATATTGAGAGCTTTACATCTCGATATAAATCTTACTATGACTATATCTACGTAGTTACGGCTGACTATTCTCAAAGGATGACTGTGGTTGATAAAGGAATTTTACTTCTCTCCCCCCAAAATTTCCTCAGAGAGGTTGAGGCCTGCCAGAAGGCTTTAACGAAAAAGTATTCATCTATCCCACCTGGCTCCCATCTATCTGATTACTTAGAGGATGGAGTGAGAAAAAAGTTAGAGAGAATAAAGGAATAAAGCTAATAAAGTCGATTACTTCAACCTCTTGCTCGATTAATCCAGGAAAGCATAGGAAGGTAGAGTCAAGTTTATGGAAGTGAAGATAAAGATAGATAATGGTGGAGATTTATCCTTTCTCTGTGGAAAAAGAGACGAAAATTTAAAGATTATAGAAGAGGAATTGGGAGTTAGGTTCATTCTCAGAGATAATTTCTTGAAAATTATAGGCGAAAAAGAAGGGGTAAAACAAGCTGAACAAATAGTAGAGGAAATCTTCTCTCAGTTGCACAAAGGATATTTGCCCCATTTTGAAGAGATAAAATCTGCCTTGAGAAGGATAAAGAAAGGAGAGGAAGGAAGACTGGAGGAAGATTCTTCGTCAGTTATATTTACTTCCTCTCGAGGAAGAAAGGTAAGACCCAGGACCGAAGGGCAGAGAAAATACGTCGAAGCAATGAAGAACAGCGATGTAGTTTTTGGTATCGGTCCGGCAGGGACTGGTAAAACCTATCTAGCAGTAGCCATGGCCATAGCTACTTTAGAGAAAGAAGAGGTTGTGCGGATAATCCTAACGCGTCCCACAGTAGAGGCAGGAGAGAAGTTGGGTTATCTACCCGGGGGACTGGAGGACAAAGTGGAGCCGTATCTGCGTCCTTTATACGATGCCCTCTACGATCTAATTCTTGCTGATAAATTCCAAACACTTTTAGAAAGGAGAATTATCGAAATCGCTCCTCTTGCCTATATGAGGGGACGCACTTTGAATGACGCATTTATTATTCTAGATGAGGCACAAAACACCACCTATGAGCAGATGAAGATGTTCTTAACTAGGCTGGGTTTTGGTTCCAAAGTAGTGATTACAGGAGATATTACTCAGATTGATCTTCCTGCTCATCGCAGTTCAGGCTTAGTTGAAGTGCAGTCATTCTTCAAAGGGATAAAAGGGATAGAGACCGTTTATCTTACTCAGAGGGATGTGGTAAGGCATCGTCTGGTACAGGAAATAGTGAAGACTTATGAAAATTATGAAAAAAAGATTAAGAATAGTTAAAAGATTTGAAAAAAGAGAAAAATTCAGATATCCTAGATTTAAAATTAGGAGTGTTTTTGCCAGATCTCATCTTTGGAAATGGGCCTGGGGGATAGGATTAATATCGAGTTTGTCTTTGGTTTTTCTCCTACCATCTACTGGTGAAATAACTTTTTTTAATAAGTTAGGGATGGTCATTCTGATTATCTTTTTTGTCTTTATTTTCTTCATTTACCTTTGCCGGTTCTGGGCACAATTTCTTATGGCGAAACCTTTGAGTCTTTGTGCGATCTTGATCATCTCTATGGCTCTCATAGGCAGAATTATCATCCTCTTACCTCAGGTTCCCAACTATTTTATTCCTATTGCTTTTTTATCCATTCTCACTTCACTTCTTTTTGCACCTCCATTGTCTATGGTAGTGACCTTACTATTGAGTATCCTCTTCAGCATTAATGCGCAAAGTTCGCATCTTCTACCGGTCCTGGTCATGGGAGGAATTGTGGGAGCCTACAGCGCTACTTTCGTTCACCAGAGAACCGATTTAACTAAAGGTGGCCTTTATGTAGGTATGTCTAATGTCTTGATTATATTAGCTGTGGGTCTACTTGCTAGTCATTCTTTTCCCCGTGTGGCCTTTTTTGCCCTTTGGGGAATGGGCAGTGGAATTTTTTCCAGCATTTTGGCTCTGACGGTTTTACCTTATCTGGAAACCTATTTCGGCATTACCACCGATATCAAGTTGCTGGAGCTAAGTAATCTTAATCTTCCTCTTTTGAACAGACTATCTATAGAAGCACCCGGCACCTATCATCACACCATAATGGTTGCCAATCTGGCTGAAGCTGGGGCAGAATCCGTGGGTGCTAATTCCCTTTTGACCAGGGTGGGAGCCTATTACCATGATGTAGGTAAAATTCTCCGGCCTCATTTTTTCTTTGAAAATGCTGGAGCAGGCAAGAATAGTTATCACGACAAGATGGCTCCTAATTTGAGTTCTATGATTGTTATCTCTCATGTAAAAGACGGCGTAGAACTTGCTCAAAGGAATCGACTTCCTCAAGTCGTCATTGATACTATCAGGGAGCATCACGGAACGGGACTGATAGCCTATTTTTACAGAGAAGCATTGAAAGAAAGGGGGAAAGAGAAAGAATCAATATATGAAGAGAATTTCCGTTACCCTGGTCCTGCACCCCAGACAAAAGAGTCAGCTATTGTAATGCTAGCAGATTCAGTGGAGGCTGCCTTTCGTTTCTCTCCCCAAAAAACTCTCAAGAGTATACACTCACAGGTAAAGAAAGTGGTGAATAATAAATTGAAGGATAATCAACTCGATGAGTGTGATTTAACCTTAGGAGAAATAGCCAGAATATCCGATGCCTTCGTGAGGACCCTTACCGGTGTCGTCCACACGCGTGGAAGGTATCCGGAAGAGATGCTAAAGAGTCGATCGGTGGTCGGGTGAGCTCTGAGAAAAGATATGCTGGGATTCAGATAAGAAGTCTTCAAACCCCGTGGGTGAACATAGGATTTTTAAAAAAGGTAGCTTCCCGAGCCTTAGAAAGCGAGGGGGTACACAAGGATAAAGAGGTGAGTATAGTCCTGGTGGACAATAAAATGATCAAGCAATTGAACGAGAAATTTCGTGATAGAAGGGAAGTAACTGATGTCCTAGCTTTTCCCTTGGGTGGGGAGTTCGCCTCGACGAAGAGTCTTTTAGGTGAGATTGTAATTTCGGTAGAGAAGGCTAAAGAGGCGGCAATGGAAAGGGGACATCGGCTTAAAGAAGAGATCGCTCTTTTGGTAGTTCATGGAATCCTTCATCTACTCGGGTATGCCCATGAGAAAAAAAAAGAACGAGAGGTTATGAGGGATAAGGAAGGTAAAATTTTAGAATCTTTGGGAATAAAGGTAAAGATTGAAAAGGAGACCACTAATGAAATCGCTAGCCAAGGGTAGGGATTTACTTTTCCTAATTTTTTTGCTATGCTTTCTTTTGGGACTAGGCATCCGAGCCCCAAAAGCGGCATTAATAGCTAAAATAGGGTATATAGATATACAAAAGGTTTTTCAGGGATATGAAAAAACCGGGGATCTGGAGGCACGTGTTAAGAAAGATCAGGCCGAATACCAGCGGAATTTAGACGAGTTAAAAGAAGAAATTGAAAAGCTAAGAGATGAGCTCAAGGAACAGGAGTTAATACTTACTGAAGCTGCCAAAGAAGAGAAGCAAGCTAAGGTAGACCGCAGGATAACAGAACTGGACAATTTAGTTCGGGATATGACGGAAAAACTGGAGAAAAAGTGGGAAGAGTATACGGATGAGATAGTGAAAGATATTTTGGCTATGACCAGGTCCATCGCTGAACGCGAAGGATACCGGCTGGTTTTTAGTAAGGAGGCCTTATTTTATGCCACCCCGGAGCCAGAGTTTGATTTGACGGAAAAGGTAATTCTTGAGTTGAATGAAAAATATAGATCTAAGGCTGAATCCACTTCTTCCACTCCCCCAACTAACTAAAGATTAGCAGGCTGAACAATGGAAAAAAGTTTAAGAGAATTAGCAGAACTTGTAGAAGGAAAAATAGAGGGGAATGGGAGTGTCAAGGTAAAGAGGGTGGCCAAGGTAGAAGAAGCAAAAAAAGGAGACATTACTCTAGCTGTTTCCGAGAAATTCCTGCATAAGGCTCACCAAAGTCAGGCTTCGGCTGTCATAGTTCCCCTGGGGGTTAAGGATTTCTCCAAGCCTGTTATCCAGGTAAAGAACCCTCGCTTGGCCTTTGCCCAGATACTGGAGCTATTTGCTCCTCAACCACCGAGACTTTCCGGAATTCATTCCACTGCTTTGATTGGTTTCAACGTAGAGATGGGTAAAGGTATTACGGTGGGTCCCTATACAGTTCTAAGAGATGGGGTTAGGTTAGCGGATAATATCCACATCTCTTCCGGAGTATATCTGGGTAACAACGTAAAAATCGGTAAAGGTAGTTTTATACACCCCCGGGTTACTATTCTGGATGATACAATTGTAGGGGAAAAGGTGATCATTCACTCCGGAACTGTGATAGGTTCTGATGGCTTTGGTTTTGCTAAAAAAGAAGACGGATCCTACTACAAGATTCCTCAGGTGGGCAGGGTTGTCATCGAAGATGAAGTGGAGATAGGAGCCAATGTGGCCATAGATCGGGCAACTATCGGAGAAACACGAATAGGCTCAGGATGTAAAATCGACAATTTGGTACACATTGCACATAATGTCACCTTAGGAAGAAATGTAGCTATTGTTGGTTTAGTGGGAATTTCGGGGAGTTCAACCATAGGAGATGGGGTCATTCTGGCCGGTCAAGCGGGAGTAACCGATCATGTAAGTATAGGTAATAATACTATAGTCGCTGCTAAATCGGGAGTTACCAAAAATATAGGGCCAAATCAATTTGTATCCGGCTTTCCGGCAAGACTGCACTCTAAACAAAAAAGGGTAAAGGCTATTATCAACAGGCTACCTCGACTTCTGGAACGAGTGAGAAAACTTGAGCAAATGGACAGAGGGAAAAAATAATGCAATTACAACGCACCATCAAGAAAGTCGTTTCTTACAAGGGAACGGGACTACACTTGGGTAGAGAAGTTACTTTAACTTTAGAGCCTGCACCACCGGGCTCGGGAATAGTTTTCGTAAGGGAAGACCTGTCCGGTAGTCCCCAGATTAAGGCCAGCGTTAACAAGGTGGTAAGTAATCTGCGAGGAACAAGCTTAGGAGAAGGAAAGATAAGAGTTCGCACGGTGGAGCACATTTTAGCTGCTCTAGCTGGCTTGGGAATAGATAATATAAATATAAAAATGAATGAGGCGGAGATCCCTGCTGCTGATGGAAGCGCCCTTCCCTTTGTAAAACTGATTCAGAAGGCAGGTATTGTTGAACAAGCCACTCCCCGGCGATTCCTTAGGATTGAAAAACCTCTCTGGATAGAGGAAGAAGATAGAAGATTGGTTGTTCTTCCTCATGATGGGCTCAGAATCACCTATACCGTCGATTTTCCTTATTCTCCTCTTAAGTCGCAATTTGCTGAGTTCAACATTAACGAGGAGGTTTTCGCTCAGGAGATTGCTCCCTCTAGAACCTTCGGCTTTATGGAGGAGGTGGAGGAATTGAAGAAACAGGGTTTAGTTCAGGGAGGGTCTTTGCAGAATGCTGTAGTGATTGGTAAAAAGGGGATTATAAACAAGGAGGGACTGAGATTTCCTAATGAACCTGTGCGTCACAAAATACTTGATTTAATAGGTGATCTTTATTTGCTGGGCCGACCTATCCAGGCTCATATTATGGCCGTAAAATCAGGTCATCTTTTCCACGTCAAGTTAATCCAGAAACTTGAGGAGTTAAAGAGTAAAGAAAGTGGTTTCCTGGACATAAGCGATATTGAGAGGGTGCTTCCTCATCGGTATCCCTTCCTTCTGGTAGACAAGATTCTAGAGCTGGGAGAAAGGGAAATAGTGGGAGTAAAGAATATTACTATAAATGAGCCCTATTTTAGTGGTCATTTTCCCGGACATCCTGTAGTACCGGCTGCTTTGATTATCGAGGCTATGGCTCAGGTGGCAGGGGTTTACCTCTTGAATAAAAGTGAGAATCAGGGAAAGTTAGCCTACTTTGCAGGAATTGATAAAGCAAGGTTTAGAAGGCCGGTAGTTCCCGGTGATCAGTTAATCACCAGGATAAGGGTGTTGAATTTAAGAAAAGCAACCGGACGGGTTCAAGCTACCTGCACAGTAGAGGACAAAGTAGTAGCGGAAGCAGAGTTTCTCTTCAGTTTGGTAGAAAGGTAAAAATGGTTTCCATTCTTAAAGATAAACTTCCTCAGCATGTGGCCATTATTATGGATGGTAATGGTAGATGGGCCAAGAAGAAAGGTCTTCCTCGGATGGAGGGACATAGAGTAGGAATTGGGAAGATAAGGGAAATAATTCAGATTTGCTCGGATCTCGGGATAAAGATCTTGACTATTTATGCTTTTTCCTGCCAGAACTGGAAGAGGCCTTCTTGGGAAGTAAATTTTCTCATGTCGAGGTTTGAAGCCTATCTTGACAACGAAATAGATGAGTTGAACAAAAAAGGAATTCGATTTCAGGTTATCGGAAGAAGGGAAGGTCTTTCTGCATCTATGCAAAAGAAGATAAGGAAGGCCATGTCCTTAACCAGGGATAATGAAGATTTCATTTTTAACCTGGCTCTGAACTATGGAGGACAGGAGGAGATCCTGGATGCGGTTAAGAGAATAGCTCAAGAGGTTAAAAAGGGAGATCTTGAGCTTGAGGAGATAGACGCAGATCTGTTTAAGCGATATCTGTATACTGATGATTTACCCTATCCTGATCTTCTAATCAGGACCGGTGGTGAGTATCGGGTAAGTAACTTTCTTTTGTGGCAAATCGCCTATACCGAGTTTTGGATCACTCCTATTTTTTGGCCTGATTTTGGGAAAGAAGAGTTTATTGAAGCTCTTGAAGATTATGCTGACCGGGAAAGGAGGTTTGGAGGAGTAAGAGAAGATTAAAGTGTGGCTGAAGCGGACAGTTGTTGCTTGCATCTTTATTCCCCTTCTTATTCTCATCATATGGTGGGGAGGAGCTATCTTTCTGGGCTTGGTTTGTCTCATCAGTGCAGTGGCATTATTTGAATTTTACCAGGGAATTAAAAAAAAGGGACAAAAACCTTTTTTAACTGAGGGTATCTCGTTAGGCATGCTTGTGCCGGTTTCTATCTATATTTGGGGAGACAAAACTCTACCCCCCGTTTTCATTTTGATCATCTTCTGCCTCTTTATGAGGCAATTTTTAAAATTTGAGATAAAGGATGCTTTTACCAATATTGCCCTAACGCTGGGGGGGATTCTCTATATATGCTTTTTATTTAGCTATGTGTTAATCTTGAGAGGCGAGACCTCAGGAACGAGACTGGTAATAACCGTTTTCTTTGCTACCTGGCTGGGCGATTCAGGAGCCTATTTGATAGGCAGAAGGTGGGGTCGACATAAACTGTGGGTCCGGCTGAGTCCTTACAAATCGATGGAGGGCTTTATCGGGGCAGTGGTAGTAAGTTGTGTGGCTATGTTTATCTCCCGATTATGGCTCTCTTTCTCCCTCTTTCACACTTTAGCTTTAGGGCTCATGATAGGGACATTCGGACAGATAGGGGATCTTTTTGAATCCATGTTAAAGCGTGAGTTAGGCATAAAGGATTTTGGTAGAATTCTTCCCGGTCACGGAGGGATCTTAGATCGGTTTGATAGCCTTTTTTTCACCGTTCCTTTGTTCTACCACTACGTCAAATACTTGATAACTTAAAGCGCGTCGAACAGCGCTGGTATAAAGAGAGCTTTTTCATGATTGTGACAGCTGTATTTATATTAGGAGTCTTTCTTCTTTTGATTATCCCGCATGAATTGGGACATTTTTGGGCAGCAAAAAGATGTGGAATGAAGGTTCATAGATTCTCCTTTGGTTTAGGCCCTAAATTATGGGGATTTAAAAAAGGTGAGACTGAATATTCTATCTCAGTTCTTCCCCTGGGAGGCTATGTAAAGATAGCGGGAATGGAGCCAAAAGATCGAGATTTAGAAAATGGCTTCTACCGCAAGCCCTTAAAGAATAGGATCTTGGTGTTGAGTGCCGGTTCGGTGATGAATTATCTCGTAGCTATCATTTTATTTTCTCTCGTTTTTATGATGGGTTTTCAAACTCTTAATTTGGAAGAAGCAATTGTGGGGGAGGTTAGAAAAGATTCACCTGCAGCATTGGCTTCTCTTTTGCCCGGAGACAAGATTTTAAAGATTAATGGACAAAAAGTAAAAGGATGGGAAGAGATGGCACTTGCCATAAAGGATAGTCGCCAGACAGTTCTTAAATTAGAGGTTCAAAGGGAAAAGAAAGTCTTCTCCATTCAGGTAAGACCTACTTTTGATCCTCAGCTGAACAAGAAAATAATCGGTATTTCTCCTCTCCAAGTCTTTACCCGGTATAGCCCTCTAATTGCTTTGGCTAAAGGGGTAGAGAGGACATTCTTTATAACCAAACTTATCCTTAGTGCCTTGGGGGGAATGATTATGGGCAAGGTTCCCGCCCAATTTGTCGGGCCGGTGGGGATTGCTGGAATTATAGGGCAAAGCGTCAAAATGGGACTAAGTCCCTTTTTTTCCCTCGCTGCTCTCTTAAGTATTAACCTGGGATTATTTAATCTATTTCCTATCCCCGCCTTAGATGGAGGAAGACTTCTGTTTCTGGCTGTGGAAGGGATTAGAGGTAAAGCTCTGGACTCAGAGAAGGAAGAATTAGTCCATTATATAGGCTTTATTATCCTTATCGCCTTAATTCTGCTTATAACCTATCAGGATATCCTTAGATGGGTAGGTGCAAGGTAGAGAGATCTGAAAAGATGTTGCTTTCCGGTAATGAAGCCTTGGCTGAAGGGGCTCTCAGGGCTGGGTGTCGTTGCTATTTTGGTTATCCCATTACTCCTCAATCAGAAATACCCGCCTATATGGTCAGGAGAATGAAAGAAGTAGGAGGAGTATTTTTACAGGCAGAAAGTGAGCTAGCTGCCATCAATATGGTCTATGGAGCGGCTGCTGCGGGAGTGAGAGCTATGACCTCCTCCTCTGGGCCAGGAATTAGTTTAAAGCAGGAAGGCTTGTCATATCTAGCGGGAGCAGAGCTTCCTGCAGTAATTGTTAATGTAATGCGGGGAGGCCCAGGATTAGGTAATATAGCTCCTTCACAGTCAGATTACTTTCAGGCCACCCACGGAGGTGGTCATGGAGACTATCTTCTCATTGTTCTGGCTCCTAAGTCTGTTCAAGAAATGCTTGACTTAGCCTATCTTGCTTTTGAACTGGCTGATAAATATAGAAATCCGGTCATGATTCTTGCCGATGCCATTCTAGGGCAAATGATGGAAGGGGTGCAGTTTAAAGAAGAAAATAGGGAAGTAAAAAAGAAAAATTGGATAGTTGGGGGAGGTAAAGGAAGAAAGCCTAACATAATAAGGTCTTTATTTTTGGAGGAAGGAGTTCTGGAGGAGCATAACCAGAAGCTTCAAGAAAAGTATGCCCGGATGCGCCAACTCGAAGTCAAATATGAATTCATACAAACGGATGATGTGGAGCTTCTTTTAGTATCCTATGGAAGTATGGCTCGTCTTGTCTCTGAGGTTGTAACTAGACTTAGAAAAAAGGGAATAAAAGCAGGTCTTCTTAGACCGGTTACTCTATGGCCTTTTCCTTACGATCCCATCAGGAAGCTAGCCGACAGAGTTAGGTTCATCTTTGTGGTGGAGATGAGCGAAGGACAAATGCTGGAAGATGTTAAATTGGCGGTAGAAGGGAAAATTCCCGTACATTTTTATGGAAGACTAGGAGGCGGAGTGCCAACCCCTCTTGAAGTAATGGAGAGGATAGAGGAAAGGCTTTGAGGATAGAAGGCAGGGCATTGAAATATGGGAACAACATTAATACCGATGAGATTATCCCTGCTCCTTATCTTAACATCACCGACCCTAAAAAGTTAGCCAAACATTGTATGGAACCTATAGATAAGGATTTTTTAAGAAAAGTTAAAGAAAGGAACATTCTGGTGGCGGGGAAAAATTTTGGCTGTGGGAGTTCAAGAGAACACGCTCCTATAGCCTTAAAGGGAGCAGGGGTGAGCTTCATAATTGCTGCCTCATTTGCCAGGATTTTTTTTCGTAATGCTCTCAATATAGGTCTTCCTATTGTAGAATGCCGTGAAGCGGCTCAAGGAATAGGAGATAATGATAGGGTTAGTATAGATACTGCTAAAGGAAAAATTCAAAACCTGGCCAAAAAGGAAAGTTATTCTATTATTCCTTTTCCTCCATTCCTGCAGGAATTGATTGCGCAAGGAGGATTGGAGAAGTATATAAAGAATCGGATGAGACAGAAAAATGATGCCTAGAATGAAAGTCAAGATTTACGATACTACCTTACGGGATGGAATACAGGCAGAAGGAGTCTCCTTTTCGTTGTTGAATAAGGTAGAGATTGCTCAAGAATTGGATGAACTTGGTTTGGATTACATTGAAGGTGGATGGCCCGGTTCTAATCCCAAGGATATGGAGTTCTTTAAGAAGATAAGGAAACTCTCCTTTCGAACCTCTAAAATAGCTGCCTTCGGGAGTACCAGGAGAAGAGATAAGAAAGTGGACGTCGATCCAAGTATTCGTGCTTTACTGGAGGCGGAGACTCATGTAGTTACTCTCTTTGGGAAGAGTTGGGTTTTTCATGTAGAAAAGGCACTGAAGACGGACAAAGAAGAAAATCTACGTATGATAGAAGATTCGGTGAACTTCTTTAAAAGAAAGAGAAGAGAGGTAGTGTTCGATGCTGAACATTTTTTCGATGGGTACAAAGCTGACCCTCAGTATGCACTAAAGACTTTGGAGGTAGCTCGTGATGCAGGAGCAGACTGTCTGGTTCTTTGTGATAGCAATGGAAGCTCCATGCCTTTCGAAGTAGAGAAAATCATTGGCGAAGTTAAGGAGAGAATAGAGGCTCCCCTCGGAATGCATGCTCATAATGATGCAGGCATGGCGGTGGCAAACTCGATTGTGGCAGCAAGAAAGAATATTAGTCATATTCAAGGAACGATCAATGGTTACGGGGAAAGATGTGGAAATGCCGATCTTTGCGTGGTTATACCTAATTTGAAACTGAAATTAGGTATCGATTGTATATCGAGGCAAAAATTAAAATCTTTTACTCGTATTTCCCATCTGGTTAACGAATTAGCTAATCTTATTCCCAATAACCATCAACCTTATGTAGGTAGATCCTCCTTTGCTCACAAAGGAGGCATTCATGTCAGCGCTATCTCCAGAGACAGGAAGACATACGAGCATATAGATCCCACATTGGTGGGCAATAAAAGAAGAGTACTGATTAGCGAACTAGCAGGAAAGAGCAACATTATTTATAAACTGAAGGAAAAAAAGTTAGGATTAGAAGAAAAAGGGTCCTTTAGCAAAAGGATCATTGATCGTATCAAGGAATTGGAGAATCGGGGTTATGAATTTGAAGGAGCGGAAGGGTCTTTTGAACTTTTGGTCAAGAAGGCCAGCGGCAGTTATGAGAAGCTTTTTGATCTGGAAGGATTCAGGGTAACGGTGGAAAAAAGAGATGATGGTAAATTGATCTCCGAGGCCACAGTAAAACTGAGGGTGAAAGGAAAACTTATGCATACAGTGGCTGAGGGAAATGGACCGGTTAATGCTCTAGATAATGCTCTGCGAAAGGCTCTAGAACAAGACTATCCTGATCTTCACCAGATGCACTTGGCTGATTATAAGGTGAGAATTCTGGATACGAAAGCAGGCACCCGGGCCAAAACCAGAGTTTTGATTGAATCTTCCGATGGAGAAGATAGATGGTCTACGGTGGGGGTATCCCCTAATATCATCGAAGCCAGTTGGGAGGCTCTCCTCGATTCTATTGAGTATAAATTACTGAAGCATTCCTAGCTCATCCTTTAATTACTCCCAGAGGACGTAATTTAGCCACTTTTCTGGAAAGGTTAGCTTTCTCCACTATCTCCACTACATGATCAACATCTTTATAGGACTCGGGCATTTCCTCAGCTATAGTTTCT
>JAUWXE010000111.1 GCA_030616535.1 Candidatus Aerophobota bacterium | reverse complement strand
GAGGAAGGGGTAGCAATTACCGAGGTAAAAGAGGATAGTCCAGCAGCTCGGGTGGGACTCAGCCCGGGAGATGTGATAAAGGAGGTTAATCGACACCTGATTAAGGATTTAGATGATTTCAAAGCTGTTATACAAAAGGTAGAGCCGGGCGATGTGGTTCTTCTCCGAGTGCGTCATGGACTCCGGACCATGTTTGTTACCTTGCCAACACGAAGATAAGCCTTGCTGAGCTATCTGAAAAATTCAAGTAATTTGTGAGATTTTCTGACCTGGGGTAAAAATTTCAGAACATGGATAATTCATTAAAGAGCTTAATAGAAGATTATCTACGAGAGAGTTGCCAGGAGCTTAAAAAAGTCGGGATTTTTTCAAAGCATCTGCCTCCCGTCTTTGTCAATCGGCCAAAAAAGAAAGAAAGGGGAGATCTTTCCACCAATCTCCCCTTTTCTTTATCCCAAGAGGTGGGAAAATCCACCTCCCGGATCGGAAGACTATTAACTTCTTACCTAGAAGGAAAATCCCTTTTCTCCCGAGTTGAGTTCGTCCCTCCGGGTTTCATAAACTTCTTTATCTCTTCGGCTTATTTTAATGAAGTCCTTAAAAAAATAGTTACTCAAAAAGAGAAATTTACAAAGTTCTCTTACGGAGGAGGCAGGAGGATTCAGGTAGAGTTCGTTTCAGTTAATCCTACCGGACCCCTTCATGTAGGACATGGAAGAGCGACTGCCTTTGGGGACAGTCTGGCCAATATCCTCTCCAAGGTAGGTTATGAGGTAGAGAAGGAGTATTATGTCAACGACATAGGGGGCCAGATTGAAAGGCTGTCTCGCTCTGTCTGGGCTCGTCTTCAGCAGCTAGAGGGAAAAGAGATTAGCTTCCCCGAAGATGGTTACCAAGGTGAGTATTTAATAGATATAGCTAAAGAGGCCAGGATTAAGATGGGGGATGAATTAAGTGAGGCCGGAAAAACTGAAGATGAACTGATCAGTTTACTGGGTGAGTTCACCGTGAAGGAGATACTCAGGCAAATCAAAACTGATCTAGACGAATTTGGAGTAAGGTTTGATAGGTGGTTCTTTGAATCGAGTCTTAATAAAGAGATTCCTAAGGTAATTTCTTTTATGAAGGATAGGGGCTATGTCTACGAAAAAGATGGAGCCCTCTGGTTTAAAACCTCCTCTTTTTTACCAGGTAAAAAAGACCGGGTCTTAAGACGGCGCACTGGGGAATATACCTATTTTGCCAGTGATATTGCCTATCATGCTCATAAATTTGGCCGGGGGCTTGATCAAGTCATAGATATCTGGGGAGCTGATCATATTGGATATGTTCCCCGCATGAAAGCAGCCGTCCAAGCCTTAGGCTATTCTAAAGAAGCTCTAAAGATAATTATCTATCAACTGGTGACTTTGAAGCGTGGAGAAAAGAGAGTGTCTGCCTCCACTCGTGCAGGAAAGTTTATCCCTTTAAGGGAGGTTTTGGAGGAAGTGGGAAAAGATGCCGCCCGCTTTTTCTTTCTTTCTCGCACTTGTGATTCGCATCTTGACTTTGACTTAGAACTGGCTAAAAAACAGACTCCCGAAAATCCCGTTTTTTATGTCCAATATGCTCACGCCCGTGTCTGCAGTATTCTAAAGAAGGCTAAAGGCGAGGGAATAAAACTTAAGGATCTGGATGAAGTTAGGTTTGATTTATTGGCCTCTCCTGAGGAGAAAGAGCTGATGAAGGAACTAGCTCTTCTCCCCGATGAGGTAAAGGAAGCAGCGGAGAATCTGGAGCCTCACCGACTTACCACTTATTTGATGGGATTGGCTGCTCTCTTTCATCAGTTTTATACTCGTCACCGAGTAATAAGTGAGGATCAGGGACTCACCTCTGCTCGTCTTTTTTTAATCAAGGCAGTCAAGATTGCTCTTAAAGACACTCTTAACCTTCTAGGAATCACTGCCCCCCAGAAGATGTAACTCTCCTTTAATTTCCCACCCTTTGATAATACCAGGAAAGTGTTAGTATTGAGGAGATTTATGCCCGTATCGAGGGACCTTCCCCGAAGAAGCCTTATATCAGCAAAAATTGTGAATAGTGAATAGTGAATGGCCAAAAAAAGAAACCAAGATACGATTCACGAAATACGATTCACCAAGGACAGCGACGGAGGGGAAGAGCCCGAGATGCTCTTGACAAAATTTTCAAATATGATATAATATAATCAAAAATAAAGATAAAGGATCGGCAATGAAAAATACCTTTCCTTTAGAAAGAAAAGATCAGATTTTCGACTTAATTACCCAAAAGGGAAGAATCACTGTTGATGAATTGATAGATATGTTTAAAGTCAGCGGAGCTACCATAAGACGGGACCTGGAGTTTCTGGAACATCAGGGTCTAATTACCAGAGCTCATGGCGGCGCCATGAGCAAAGGTCGGGTAAGTCTCGAACCTGACTTTTTCGAAGAAAAAGAGAGATTTCTGGAGGAGAAAAAAAGAATTGGCCAAGAGGCTGCCAAGCTAATAGAAGAAGGAGAGGTAATATTTCTAGAGGCAAGTACTACTGTTCTTGAGCTAGCTAGAAACATCCAGAATAAGAACAACCTTACCGTAGTTACCAATTCTCTGGATATAGCTCAGGAGTTGGATGGA
Source organism: Candidatus Aerophobota bacterium (assembly GCA_030616535.1). GTDB lineage: Bacteria > Aerophobota > Aerophobia > Aerophobales > AE-B3A > AE-B3B. Next base: position 543 of record JAUWXE010000111.1, on the reverse strand, counting down.
AAGGAAGGGATAAATTTAATCATTACTGGAGGAAGCCCGAGGAGAAGAACTCGTGCTCTTATTGGTCCTTTAACCGAAGCTACTCTTTCTCAAATGAGGATAGATAAGGCTTTTATGGGAGTGAGTGCTCTGGATCTGGTTTATGGAATAACTGCACCTACTTTAGAAGAGGCTCAGACGCGTAAAAAGATTGTTGAAGCGTCTAATAAAATAATCATTTTATCGGATCATTCTAAGTTTGGTAAACAAAACTTTGCTTCCGTCAATTCCTTACAATCAATAGACATTTTAATCACCGACCGGGGAATATCAAGGGAAATGAAGGTGGAGATAGAGAGATTGGGGGTTGAGGTGAGAATAGTATAGAGATGCAGCTAATTTTTCAACTCTGATATCATTTAATCAAAAATAAGCAAAAAATAGATAAAGTAAAAAGTGAAGATAACACGAGATTAGCGACGGTCGAGGTCAAAGTAAATAATGGAAAAAATGAAAGCTGCTTTTTTTTATAGGAAGGAAGACATCCAGATACGCGAAATCAAT